>NZ_JBEXSH010000184.1:0-11977 GCF_040613555.1 Streptomyces sp. NPDC006265 | reverse complement strand
TGGGGGTCGATGCGGTCGTCACCGACTTCCCGGACTTGGCGGTGATCGCGAGGAGGAGCTGATGAAGGTGAGCCGGGCGTGCCGGACCTGCGGCATCATGCAGGAGTTCCGGAGGTTCAACGCCGCCGAGCGGGCGGCCGTCCGGGCGGAGAAGGGGGCCGGGCACTTCGTGGACGACTACTGGCGCTGTACCGCTGCCGGCTGCCGGTGGTACCAGCGCTATCTCAACCGGGGCGAGGACGGGCTGCTCCCGGAGGAGCTCAGGATCCGGCCCGCCCCCGCCGGGTGAGGCCTACAGGTTGGAGAAGTCCGGGCCCTTGGTGCGGGTGCGCTTGATCTCGTAGAAGCCGGGGACCGAGGCCACGGCGAGGGTGCCGTCCCAGAGGCGGCCGGCCTCCTCGCCCTGCGGAGCCGGGGTGACGACCGGGCCGAAGAAGGCGATCTGCTCGCCGTCGGGGCCGGCCACGGCGATGACCGGGGTGCCGACGTCCTGGCCGACCTTGTCGATGCCCTCCTGGTGGGAGGCGCGCAGCTCCGGCTCGTACGGGGTGGAGTCCCAGTGCTCCAGGAGGGACTCGGGCAGGCCGGCGTCCTTCAGGGCCGCGGCGACCGTCTCCTTGCCGGGGCCCTCGTCCTGGTTGTGGATGCGGGTGCCGAGCGCGGTGTAGAAGTCGCCGAGGACCTCGGGGCCCTTCTCCTGCTGGGCGGCTATGACGACCCGGACGGGGCCCCACGCCTTGGTCGCCAGCATGTCGCGGTACTCCTCGGGCAGGTCGTCCAGCTTGTCCTCGTTGAGGACGGCGAGGCTCATGACATGCCAGCGGACCTCGATGTCCCTGACCTTCTCCACCTCCAGCACCCAGCGGGAGGTCATCCAGGCCCAGGGGCACAGCGGGTCGAACCAGAAGTCGACGGGGGTCTTGTCCGACATGTCTCTCCTCCGCAGGAAACCGTTTCCCGGACAACGCCGGTATGCGCTCCCGTCATTCCCGGCTGCCCCGCGTCAGGTGCACGTGGCAGGATCGGTCCTGTTCAGCCGTACCCCACGACACTTGAGGAGTGCCGCCCGTGCCCGGTGAGAATCTGTCCCGCGACGAGGCCCGGGAGCGGGCCGCCCTGCTGAGCGTCGACGGGTACGAGGTGTCCCTCGACCTGCGCTCCGCGGTCGGCGAGGGCCCGGGGGACGGGCCCCGCACCTTCCGCTCCGTCACGACGGTCCGCTTCCGCTGCAACGAGCCCGGGGCGAGCACCTTCGCCGATCTGATCGCCCCGAGTGTGACGGCCGTCTCACTCAACGGCCGCGATCTGGACCCCGGAGAGGTCTTCGACGGCTGCCGGATCACGCTGGAGGACCTGGCCGCGGACAACGAGCTGGTGGTGGACGCCCAGTGCGCCTACTCCCGCACCGGCGAGGGCATGCACCGCTTCGTCGACCCCGAGGACGGCGAGGTGTACCTGTACACGCAGTACGAGCCGGCCGACTCGCGCCGGGTCTTCGCGAACTTCGAGCAGCCCGACCTGAAGGCCCCGTACCGCTTCGAGGTGCGGGCGCCCGAGGGCTGGACGGTGTGGAGCAACGGGGCCGGTGAGCAGGCCGACGGGGTGTGGCGGTTCGCCGAGACCAAGCCGATCTCGACGTACATCACGTGTGTGGTGGCGGGCCCGTACCACTACGTGACGGACTCCTACACCCGTACGTTCGCGGACGGTACGACGCTGGAGATCCCGCTCGGCGCCCTGTGCCGCAAGGGCCTCGCGCCCTACTTCGACGCCGACGACGTCTTCCTGGTCACCAAGCAGGGCCTGGACTTCTTCCACGACCACTTCGACTACCCGTACCCGTTCGGGAAGTACGACCAGGCGTTCGTGCCCGAGTACAACCTGGGCGCGATGGAGAACCCGGGCCTGGTGACGTTCCGGGAGGAGTTCATCTTCCGCGGGAAGGTGACGCAGGCGTCCTACGAGGGCCGGGCCAACGTCGTCCTGCACGAGATGGCGCACATGTGGTTCGGCGACCTGGTCACCATGGAGTGGTGGGACGACCTGTGGCTGAAGGAGTCCTTCGCGGACTTCATGGGCGCGTTCTCGCTCGTCGGCGCGACCCGCTTCGCGGGCGGCTGGATCACCTTCGCCAACCGCCGCAAGGCCTGGGCCTACCGTGCGGACCAGCTGCCCTCCACGCACCCGATCACGGCGGACATCCGGGACCTCCAGGACGCCAAGCTGAACTTCGACGGCATCACGTACGCCAAGGGCGCGTCGGTGCTGAAGCAGCTCGTGGCGTACGTGGGCGAGGAGGCGTTCCTGGAGGGCGCCCGGCGCTACTTCAAGCGGCACGCCTACGGCAACACGCGCCTCGGTGACCTGCTGTCGGCGCTGGAGGAGACCAGCGGCCGGGACATGAGCGCCTGGTCGCGGTCCTGGCTCCAGACGGCCGGGGTGAACTCGCTGACGCCGCAGGTGCTGCTGGGCACGGACGGCCGTGTCGAGGAGCTGGCGGTGGTGCAGGAGGCCGCCGAGTCCTACCCCGAACTGCGTCCGCACCGGGTGGCGGTGGGCCTGTACCGGGTGACGCGGCCGAGCGTGTAGTAGCCGCCGTAGGTGTCCTTCAGGACGCGCGGGTAGCGCTGGAGGGCCAGTTCGCGGCTCGCGGGGGTCGGCCTGGCGTGGGCCTGGACGATGACGTCGGCGGCGATCTGGCCGGACTCCATCGCGTAGGCGATGCCCTCGCCGTTGAAGGGGTTCACCAGGCCGCCGGCGTCACCGACGAGCAACAGGCCCTTGGTGTAGTGCGGCTGGCGGTTGAAGGCCATGGGGAGCGCGGCGCCGCGGATCGGGCCGGTCATGTTGTCCGGCGTGTAGCCCCAGTCCTCCGGCATCGACGCGCACCAGGCCTTCAGGACCTCGCGCCAGTCCAGCTCCTTGAAGGAGTCGGAGGTGTTGAGGACGCCCAGGCCGACGTTCGACGTGCCGTCGCCCATGCCGAAGATCCAGCCGTAGCCGGGCAGCAGACGGTCCTCGGCGCCGCGGCGGTCCCACAGCTCCAGCCAGGACTCCAGGTAGTCGTCCTCGTGGCGCGGGCTGGTGAAGTACGTGCGCACCGCCACGCCCATCGGGCGGTCCTCGCGGCGGTGCAGCCCCATCGCGAGGGACAGCCGGGTGGAGTTGCCGTCGGCGGCCACGACCAGCGGCGCGCGGAAGGTGACCTCGCGCTTCTCCTCGCCGAGCTTGGCGTGCACCCCGGTGATGCGGCCCGTGCGCTCGTCCAGGATCGGCGCGCCCACGTTGCACCGCTCGAAGAGCCGGGCACCGGCTTTCTGGGCGTTCCGGGCGAGCTGCTCGTCGAAGTCGTCGCGCTTGCGGACGAGACCGTAGTCGGGGAAGGAGGCGAGATCCGGCCAGTCGAGCTGGAGGCGCACCCCGCCGCCGATGATGCGCAGGCCCTTGTTGCGCAGCCAGCCGGCCTCTTCCGAGATGTCGATGCCCATCGCGACCAGCTGCTTGGTGGCACGCGGGGTGAGGCCGTCGCCGCAGACCTTCTCGCGGGGGAACTCGGTCTTCTCCAGCAGGAGGACATCGAGTCCGGCCTTGGCGAGGTGGTAGGCGGTGGCGGAGCCGGCCGGCCCCGCGCCCACGACGATCACATCGGCGGTGTTCTCGGAGAGGGGCTCGGTCACGACGGTCACGGCGGGATCTCCCCAAGTTCGTCAATCTTGCGTGCCGTCCGGCACTGGACATGGGCAGTCTATGCAGCAGCATTCATCACCCGGCTGAAGGGCTGCCTCCGTGAACCGAGTTCTCCCCGCCGTGCGGCTTCGTGTCCCCACCCACGAGGACGCGTTCGCCTGGCACCGGATCTTCGACGATCCGGACGTCATGGAGTTCCAGGGCGGCAGGGCCGCCGAACTCTCGGTCTACGAGGAGCTCACCGCCCGCCAGCGCCGGCACGACGCGGAGCTCGGCTTCTGCCTGTGGACCGTGCTCGACGCGTCGGGGCAGGTCATCGGCTTCACCGGCGCCCAGCCGTGGGAGCGAGCCTGGGGCCCGGCCGGCGAGATCGAGATCGGCTGGCGGCTGGGCCGGGAGCACTGGGGCAGGGGTTACGTCACCGCGGCCGCGCGGCAGACGCTGGAGCGGATGCGGACGAGGGGCGTCCCGGGCGTCGTGGCGATGGTCGACGCCCGCAACAGCCGGTCCATCGCGGTGACACAGCGCCTGGGGATGCGCCTCACCGAGACGTTCACGACACCGGCCTCGCAGCGGTCGGGGCACTGCTACCGGCTCGATCTCCAGAGGGTTGACGCAGAGTAGTCGACTGTCACAGACCGGCATCGGTCGCTTCCGGTCGGCGCGGGGCGGGAGTTACCCTTCCTCTACCGCTGGGGGTGACATCTGTGCACATGTCCCGCAAGACACCCGAAGTGCGCGTACCGCGTCTGGTCGGCCTGATGGCCGTGGACGCGCGGGAGACGGCCCGCGCGCGGGGCCTCCTCCTCACCGCACCGGACCGGCCCGAGCTCCCTCCCGCCGTCGTCGACTACGTCGTCGTACGCCGGCACCCGCAGCCCGGTGCCGCGGTGCCGTGGGACTCGATGGGCCACGTGTGGTTCGACTTCGGCCCCGGTGAGGGCGGCGGGGGTGTGCACGAACCGCGGATCCGCCCGCCCAGGGGAGGTCTCCAGCGCGAGCTGGACGAGCCGGGCGACCCCTGCATGGTCCTCAGCTCGCCCTAGGGCCGAGAGGTCCCGGCCCGAGGCCGGCGGACCCCGGCCTCACTCGGCCTTGAAGCCCCGGTGCAGGGCGACGATGCCGCCGCTCAGGTTGCGCCAGGCCGCCCGCGACCAGCCGGCCTTGCCCAGCCGCTCGGCGAGGGCGGGCTGGTCGGGCCAGGCGCGGATGGACTCGGCGAGGTAGACGTAGGCGTCGGGGCTGGAGGACACGGCCCGGGCGACCGGCGGCAGGGCGCGCATCAGGTACTCGGTGTAGACCGTGCGGAACGGCGCCCAGGTCGGGTGCGAGAACTCGCAGATCACGATCCGCCCGCCGGGCCGGGTCACCCGGAGCATCTCGCGCAGGCCCGCGTCCGTGTCCTGCACGTTGCGCAGCCCGAAGGAGATGGTGACGGCGTCGAAGGTGTCGTCCTTGAACGGGAGCCGCGTCGCGTCGCCGGCGGTGTACGGCAGCCAGGGCTGCCGCTGCTTGCCGACCTGGAGCATGCCCTGCGAGAAGTCGCACGGGACGACGTAGGCGCCGGTGCGGGCGAAGGGCAGCGAGGAGGTGCCCGTGCCCGCCGCCAGGTCGAGGATCTTCTGCGCCGGGCGCGCGTCGACCGCCTTGGCGACCTCCTTGCGCCATCGCCGGTCCTGGCCGAGGGACAGCACGTCGTTGGTCAGGTCGTACCGTTCCGCCACGTCGTCGAACATCGAGGCGACTTCGTGCGGCTGCTTGTCCAGAGATGCGCGGGTCACGGGCCCATTCTTGCAGTACCCCCTCCGGTCAGGAGCCGCGGCTGCTTGCGTGCCGCCACGTCCTCCGCCCAGCCGCACAGCAGCACGAACACCGCGATCAGCACCCGGCCCACGCCGAACATGAACCACTGGCTGTCCAGCGGCAGGTACGCCTCGAAGGCGGGCACGTCCCAGAAGCGGTCGATCAGCGGTACGGCGAGGATCAGCGCGATCTCGTGTCAGAGGTAGATCGTCACCGCCCGCGCGTTGAAGACGGTCACGAGCCGGTCCAGCCGCCGCAGCCGGACCAGGTGCGCGAAGTCGGTCCCGAAGCGGGCCTTGGCGTACATCAGCAGCGTCACGAACCCCGCCGACCAGAGGGCCTGGGCGAGCGGGTTCTCGTCGAGGTCGTACGTGCCGTACTCGGCCTGGTGCGTGAAGGCGTGCCAGCCGCCGCACGCCAGGGCGGCCAGCGCGAGCGGGACCACCGCGGCGGGCTTCAGCCGGGCCAGGACGCCCTCCGGGTGGGCGAAGCCGAGGAGCCAGCAGCACAGGAAGGTCGCCAGGTCCCCACAGTGCGGCACCGAGCCGGCCGCCCGGCGGCTGCCACACGGGCTGGAAGGTCAGAACCGGGCCCGGGGACAGCAGCAGCACGGGGACGGGGGCGAGCCGGAAGACCCGCAGCAGAAGCGGGGAGAGCAGCACGAACCACAGGTAGGTGCGCAGGTACCAGAGGATCTCCCAGGCAGGACGGAGACGGTCGTGGCCTGCCCGCCGCGGAAGGTGACGATCGGCCCGCCGTCCAGGATGTCCTCGGGTACGTCGCTTGAGCCGGTCCCGGTGCGCACGCGCTGGTCGCCGCCGACCTCGGCGCGCAGACGGCCGTCGAGGAGCATCACGCAGACGAGTGCGAGCAGGAGCAGCAGGGCGAGGACGACGCGTTCGGTCGTTGCAGCGCGGCGGCCTTGCCGGCGGCCCGTTCCATCCGGGAGGGGGCGCGGCGCCGGCCGCGGGAAAGGGGTGGTCGTGGTCATGGCTCGCCCCGGTCAGTCGGCGCCGGCGGAGGCAGACGGGGACGAGGAGGAGGACGGGACGAGGTGGTGCCGCTCACGGCTTCCCCGGCCGGAGCCGACGGGACGCCGCTGGGCCGGACTCCCGGGCCGCCGGGACCGCCCGGAACCCCCTCCGGCTGACCACCGCCGGGCCCCGCACCCGCGAACGGCAGCAACTGCGACGGCGTCAGGGACGCCCCCAGCCCATGAAGGCCGCGCCGAGGACGGCCGCGTGCAGACAGCCCCCAGGAGGAGGCCGATCCGGCGCAGCGGTCGGGCGCGGCGTCCGGAGTTGTCAACGAACACGGGGCCTTCGGCGGACCCGTTGCCGCGTTTGCGGCGGCGACCGCGAGGGGCGCTCTTTCCGATGGCAGGCTCGGAATGCATTCCCCGGACAGTAGGGCGCCTTTATGTGCTCTAAACTCGGGTTTTCTCGTGAGAGACCCATGAGAAACGACAAGCTGTCCTTTCTCTGAGAGTTCTCGGGAATGCCCGCGGAACTCGCCGCGCGCAACCGACCTCGTGAGACGTTTGCCGCCGGGAAACGTACTTCCTGTCCTACCCCCTGACCTCACGAGAACGGGAGCGCACGTCATGAGGAGTTACCGGAAACCGGCGGCGGCCGGGCTGGGCTGTCTGTTCGCCCTCGCCACCGCCGCGTGCTCCGGGCAGGGCGACGCGGCCCCTCCGGCCTCCCCCACGTCCGCCACGTCTCCCACAGCGACGGCCGCGGCCGGCACCTCGTACGCCCCGTACCTCAGCACCACCGAGGCCGCCGGCACCGACACCGCCGGCTCCCCCACGACGTACAACCTGGCGTTCGTCATAGCCGACGGCGACGACTGCACCCCGCGCTGGAACGGCACGCATGCCATCGGCGACCCGACGGTCACGTCCCGGATCGCGAAGCTGACGGAGGACGGCGGCCGGGTCCGGGTCTCCTTCGGCGGCGCATCCGGCAAGGAACTCGCGGCGAACTGCGACAGCGCCGCTGAACTGGCGGCGGCGTACGGCAAGGCCCTGGACGCGGCCGGCTCCACCCTCGCCGACTTCGACATCGAGGGCGACGAACTCTCCGACTCCGCGTCCATCGCCCTGCGCTCGAAGGCGATCGCGCGACTGCAGAAGGAACGGACCGGCCTGGAGGTCTCGTTCACGCTCCCGGTGATGCCATCGGGCCTCGACAAGGACGGCCTGGCGCTGCTCGGCTCCGCCAACGACAGCGGCGTGCAGGTCTCCACCGTCAACCTCATGACGATGAACTACGGCTCCTCGTACGACGGTGACATGGGCGGCTACGCCCTCACGTCCGCCAAGGCCGCGCACACTCAGCTGAAGAAGGCCTTCGGCACGTCGGACGCCACCGCCTGGCAGGGTATGGCGCTCACCTCGATGATCGGCGTCAACGATGTCGCGAACGAGACCTTCACGCTCGGGGACGCCGCCGAGGTCCGGGCGTTCGCCGAGGACAAGGGCATCGCCTGGGTGTCGATGTGGTCGACGGCCCGGGACCGGCAGTGCGCGGACGGCTCCGACTCGGCCAAGGCGGCGACGGATTGCAGCGGGGTGACGCAGGGGCCTGGGGCGTTCGGGAAGGCTTTCACGGGCTGACGCCGAGGTCGGGGCGTTCGGGAGGGCCTTCGCCGACTGACACGGGGGGCGGTAAGAGGTTCGCGGCCGGCCCGGGCACCCGGGGTCAGCGGGCCCGGTACACCAGTCGGCCGGCCAGCACGGTCGCCACGCAGGTCGCCGCGCCGCGTTCGCGCAGGGCCGCCGCGTCGGGCACGTCGAACACCGCCAGGTCGGCCCGGCCGCCGATGGTCCGCGGGCCGTGGACCGAGCCCGGGAGGTCGTACCCCTGCGCGAACGGGTCGAGGTCGGGCCGCTCGCCCAGCAGCGTGCCGGGAGCCCCCGTGGTCCCCACGACGGTCAGCCCGGAGCGGGCTACGGCCGTGGCGACCATCGGATCGCGGAAGCGGGCGCCGGGGGAGGCGACCGCCGTCGTGCCGCAGCGCAGCATCCGCTGCACACCGCGCCGCACGCTGCCCGACCAGCGGGTCTCGGTGAGGTCTCCCAGGGCGGCCAACCGCTCGCCCCACAGCGGCTGTTCGCCCAGCTCGTCGGCTTCGCGCGGGTCGGGGTGGTAGCAGTGGCGCAGCAGCCACAGCGGGTGCCACTGGCGCAGACCCGGGGTGAGCACGCCGGGCCAGCGCCGCACCCGCGCGCCGGGCGCGTCTTCGGCGACCTCGTCGTAGGGCCCGACGGCGGTGATCCGGTCGCCGTCGACCGCGACGGCGCCGTCCACGACGGGTGCGTTCATGCCGGGTGCCGCGCCCGCCGGGAGGACCAGCGGTGCGGCGTGAATCGTCAGCACGGTCGGGTCAGTTGGGCGCCAGCAGCTTCAGCTCGGGGTGAGCCGTGCCGCCCTCGATGGCCGTCGAGGAGATGTGCGAGACGACGCGGTCGTCGACCGGGTCGTTCGCCGGGTCGTCGTGGACGACGAGGTGCTCGTACGTGGTCGCGCGCTGGGCGGGCACCCGGCCGGCCTTCCGGATCAGATCGATGATCTCCATCCGGTTGGACCGGTGCTTGGCACCGGCCGACGACACCACGTTCTCCTCCAGCATGATCGAGCCGAGGTCGTCGGCGCCGTAGTGCAGGGAGAGCTGCCCGACCTCCTTGCCCGTGGTCAGCCACGAGCCCTGGATGTGGGCGATGTTGTCCATGAACAGCCGCGCGATGGCGATCATGCGCAGGTACTCGAAGAGCGTCGCCTGCGTGCGGCCCTTCAGGTGGTTGTTCTCAGGCTGGTAGGTGTACGGGATGAAGGCGCGGAAGCCGCCCGTGCGGTCCTGGACGTCCCGGATCATGCGCAGGTGCTCGATGCGCTCGGCGTTGGTCTCGCCGGTGCCCATGAGCATGGTGGAGGTGGACTCCACGCCCAGTTTGTGCGCGATCTCCATGATCTCCAGCCAGCGCTCGCCGGACTCCTTCAGCGGGGCGATGGCCTTGCGGGGCCGCTCGGGCAGCAGCTCGGCACCGGCACCGGCGAAGGAGTCGAGACCGGCGGCGTGGATGCGCCGGATGGCCTCCTCCACGCTCACCTTGGAGATCCGGGCCATGTGCTCGACCTCGGAGGCGCCCAGGCTGTGGATGACCAGCTGCGGGAACTCCTCCTTGATCGCCGCGAAGTGCTTCTCGTAGTACTCGACGCCGTAGTCCGGGTGGTGCCCGCCCTGGAACATGATCTGCGTGCCGCCCAGCTCGACGGTCTCCGCGCAGCGGCGCAGGATGTCGTCCAGGTCACGCGTCCAGCCCTTGTCCGTGGCCTTCGGCGGGGCGTAGAACGCGCAGAACTTGCATGCCGTGACGCACACGTTCGTGTAGTTGATGTTGCGCTCGATGATGTACGTCGCGATGTGCTCGGTCCCGGCGTACCGGCGGCGGCGTACGGCGTCGGCGGCGGCGCCCAGCGCGTGCAGCGGGGCGTCCCGGTACAGCACGAGTGCCTCGTCCGGGGTGATCCGCCCACCGGCGGCTGCGCGGTCGAGGATGGGCTGAAGGTCGGCCTTCTCGGTCACCGGGCGTCCCTTTCGTAAGGGTTGTGGACGGACCAGCCCAGCGTACGCCAGGGGTTCGGCGGGCTGGACGTCAGGCCGTGCGGGCGGGGCCGGGGTGGTCGGGGGTCGCGGGGTGGTCGGAGGTCGCGGGATGCCCGGGGGCCGCGGGATGCCCGGAGTACTCGGGATGCCCGGGGTAGGCAGGATGCCCGGGGTACGAGGGATGCCCGAGATGCGAGGGATGCGAGGGATGCCCGGAGTGCGCGGGATGCTCGGAGTACGCGGGATGCCCGGGGTACGGCGTGGGCGGCTGCACCGGGGACGAGAGGCGCTGGGGCTTGTGGCGCCGGGCGAGCCACAGCACCAGCGCGGCGTAGAGCAGGTCGGTGACCATGGCGGTGAGGGCCAGCGACCAGGGCGCGTCGGCCGCGGTCTCGTCCGACGTCAGTCCGTCGACGACCGCGGCGGAGGCGCCGAAGGCCAGCAGGTTGTTCAGGACGTGCAGGGCGATCGCCGCTTCCAGCCCACCGGTGCGGATCGTGAGCAGCCCCGCCACCAGGCCGTTCATCAGCAGCCCGAGGAAGCCCGCCCGGGTCCCCCAGCCGTGGGCCGCGGCGAACAGCACGGCCTGCGGGAGCACGGCGAACCACGGGGAGCGCACGAACGCCCCGACCGCCTGGGTCAGCCAGCCCCGGAACACGTACTCCTCGGCCGCGGCCTGCAGCGGCACGAGGACGGCCAGCACGGCCAGAGCCGTGAGGAAGGAGCTCCACCCCACCCATGTGTCGGACTCGCCCGAGTCGCCCGGCAGGAGGAAGGCCGTCCCCGTGAGCAGGAGGATGGGCAGCAGCCCGGCCAGCACACACCTCCCGAGCCAGCCGATCCGCAGCCGCCCGGTCACCGAGGAGACGGTGCCGGCGCGCCGTCTCGCCGGCCACAGCGTGGCCAGCAGCACCAGGGGCAGGGCTATCGCGAGGGACACCAGATCCATCGCCGTGTTCCCGAGAGGCCCTAAGTCGATGCCCCCGTCGGGCAGTTCCGGCGCGCCGAGCACCGTTCCCAGACCGTAGGCGACGGCCAGCAGCACGAGCACGAGCACGAGGTAGGCGAAGCTCATCAGCACAGTGCCGACCAACGGCCGCCACCATCGATGACGCCCTGTGGCGCGGTCCAGGCGGTGGTAGGGGTGGCCGGTGGGGGCGGGGGGCGGGGCCGTGGGGTACGGGGACGGGGCGGTGGGGTAAGGCGGCATGTTTGTCATGATCACAAGCATGACGGGCCCCGGGTCAGGCCGTGTAGGAACCCACCACAAGCCCCAGATAGGCCCCCGTGATCAGGAACGGGCCGAAGGGGATGGCCGTTTTGCGGGTGGCCCGGCGGGTGACGACCAGGGCGGCGCCGTACAGGGCGCCCAGGAGGAAACCGGCGAAGGTCCCGAGCATGACCGTCGGCCAGCCGTACCAGCCGAGGGCGGCGCCGGTGCCGAGGGCGAGTTTGACGTCGCCGAAGCCCATGCCCGCGGGGTTGATGAGGAACAGGACGAAGTAGCCGCCGCCCAGGGCGAGGGAGCCGAGCAGGGCGGTCGTCCAGACGCCCGCGTGTTCGGGGACGAAGGCGGTGAGGCCCAGCAGGGCGAGTGCTGCACCGGCGAAGGGGAGGGTCAACGGGTCGGGCAGCCGTCGTACGCGGAAGTCGACGACCGTGAGCAGCACGCCGACCGGGGCGAGCAGCAGCCAGACGCCGAGCTCCGGGCGGGTCCCGGTCGCGGCGGCGAGGAGGGCGCAGACCAGGGCGGTGGCGATCACCAAGGGGGGCGTACGCGGCCCGTATCCGCGCTCCTCGCATTCCGGGCACACGGTGCGCCCCAGCCAGCCCCCGAGGGCGTGACCGCCGGGGCACTCCTCCCGCCACGCCTCAC
>NZ_JBEXSH010000183.1:0-12001 GCF_040613555.1 Streptomyces sp. NPDC006265 | reverse complement strand
GAAGATGCCCAACAGGGTGGCACCTCCGGCTGTCCCCTCGCGGAGGCGTGCGCCCGGCCCCGATCACTCTACGAAGGGGGCTTCGCAGGCCGGCGCCCGACCCTGTTGTCGATCAAGAGGTCGGCCGGACCGGGATGTGCCGGGCAGCGGCGCACAGAACGTTCTCAGGCCCGCGCTCGG
Organism: Streptomyces sp. NPDC006265; assembly: GCF_040613555.1. Lineage (NCBI taxonomy): Bacteria > Bacillati > Actinomycetota > Actinomycetes > Kitasatosporales > Streptomycetaceae > Streptomyces > Streptomyces sp. NPDC006265. The sequence continues at coordinate 11,821 of NZ_JBEXSH010000183.1, read as the reverse complement.
GGCAACGGGCGAGGGATGAAGACCTCGCCGCGTGGAACCCGTATCAGCAGAGCGCGGACGTGAGGGAGGTGCATCCGCTGTGAAGGCGACGTTCTCTCTCGGGCGTGTGGCCGGCATCCGGATCGGCGTGCACTGGAGCGTCCTGGTCATCCTCCTCGTGCTCGCCTTCGGGCTCGCGGGCCGGCTCCCCGACGCCTACCCGGACCGGCCGCCCTGGCAGTACTGGCTCACCGGGCTGCTCGGCGCGCTGGTCTTCCTGCTGTCCCTGCTGGCCCATGAACTCAGCCACGCCCTCGTGGCGCGCCGCAACGGCGTGGACGTCGACGACATCACCCTGTGGCTCCTGGGCGGCATCGCCCGGCTGAAGAGCGAAGCCCCCACACCCGCCGCCGAGGTCCGCATCGCCGGGGTCGGCCCGCTGGTCAGCCTGCTGCTCGGGGTGCTCTTCGGGCTCCTCGCAGGTCTGTTCGCGGCTCTGGACGGTGCCGGACTCGCTGTCGAGACACTCGCGTGGCTGGCGGGCATCAACATCCTGCTGGCCGTCTTCAACGCCCTGCCCGCCGCCCCGCTGGACGGCGGACGGCTGCTGCGGGCGGTGGTGTGGCGCAGGACAGGCAGCCCGCTACGCGCGACCGCGGTGGCGACCGGCGCCGGACGGGCGCTGGGCTGGGTGCTGATCGGCGGCGGACTCTACCTCTTCCTGATCGGCGCGCTCTTCAGCGGCTTCTGGCTGGTCATCCTCGGCTGGTTCCTCATCGCCATGGCCACCGCGGAGGGTGGCCAGGCGAAGCTGCGGGAGCTGCTCAGCGGCGTCGCGGTGCGCCAGGCGATGGGGCACGACCCCGTCACCGTGCCCGCCTCACTCACCGTGGCCCAGTTCCTCACCGCGCCCGAGTACCGCTACCGGCACTCCGCCTTTCCCGTGGTCGACGCCGAACAGCACCCCGTCGGGCTGGTACCCGTGAAGACCGCCGCCGAGGCCCCCGAGGCGACACGAAGCGCCCCCGTCACCTCGGTGATGATCCCGATCGAGGACATCCCCACACCCCACCCCGACGACCCGCTCGTAGGAGTTCTGCCCGAGCTGGACGCCAGTCCGGCACACCGCGCCCTGGCAGTCGAGGACGGCCGGGTAGCCGGGGTACTCACCAGCTCCGACATCAGCCGAGTCACCACCTGGCTGGCGTCCTCCTCCTCATGGCGCCACCGGACCTTCTGAACCACTCGGGCCTATTCCGCCTGCCCGCTGTCGCGTCGGGCTGCCGGGCGGGTGTGGACGTACAGCTGCCGACGATCACCGACGTCCAGGTGGCGCGGCAGTGGGAGCTCGTAGCGCACCGGGCGGTGGTGGTCGGCCAGCTGCCGGGCGGGGTTGTACACGCGGTTGAACTTCCACAGCATCCGGGCGAAGTTGGTCTGTCCGCGGGCGAGGTTGCCGCCCAGGACGCGCAGCGCACCCACCGCGGTGCGCAGCCCCAGGTGCTTGCGGTTGATGACCGCCTGCGTCCGGACCAGTTCACGGTAGAAGACGTCCAGGGGCAGGGTGGTGGGCACCACGGCGTGCTGGATATCGAAGAGCCGGTAGTCGCGGGTGGTGAGCCTGCGCGATTCCGTGTGCCAGATCTCGGTGCCCGGGTACGGCGTCATCACCGTCAGGTGCACGATCTCCGGGACGGCCAGGGCGAAATCCCGTACGACACGGAAGCGCTCCTCGTCCCACGCCGGATCGACGATGAGGTTGATCGCCACGTTGATCCCGAGCCGGCGTGCCACTTCCAGGGCCCGGAAGTTGTCGTCGGGGGTGACCCGCTTGCGGTACAGGTCCAGCCCCTCGGCGTCGATGGCCTCCATGCCGAGGAACATGTATTTCAGCCCCAGGCGGGTCCAGCGCTGGAAGACCTCCTCGTTGCGCAGCAGCACGTCGCTGCGGGTCTCCAGGTAGTAGTGCTTGCGGATCTTGCGGCGCTCCAGTTCGGCGGCGATGGAGTGCCCGTGTTCGGGCCGGATGAAGGCGACGTCGTCGACGATGAACACGTTCGGCTCGCGGATGCCCGCCATCTCCGCGCCCGCTGCCTCGGGTGAGGCCTTGCGGTAGCTGCGGCCGTAGAAGGTCCAGGCGGAGCAGAACGAGCAGTCCCAGGGACAGCCCCGGGTGAACTCGATCGAGGCGCAGGGATCCAGTTCGCCGATGAAGTACCGGCGCCGGTGGCGGGTGAGGTCGCGCGCCGGCACAGGGCTGTCGATGCTGTGCAGCATCCGCGGTTCGGGGCCGCGGCCCTGCGCTGTGACGATGCCCGGCACGTCCTGGACGCCGCCGTCCGCCAGCGCGGCCAGCAGGCAGACGACGGCCGGCTCCCCCTCGCCCCGCACCACCGCGTCCACGGCCCCTTCTGCCTGTTCGAGCACGTCCTCGGCCACGAAGGAGACGCTGTGCCCGCCGAAGAAGACGAAGCAGCCCGGGTGCGCGCGCTTGGCCGCATGCGCGAGGCCGATCGCCTCGGGAATGTTGGCGAGGTAGTTCAAGGACACCCCGAGAGCGTCCGGACGGAAGGAGGAGAACTCACGGGCCAGCTCCCTCTCACCGGTCACCTGCAGATCCACCACTCTCACCTCGTGACCGGCGTCCCGGGCCGCGCCGGCCACCCGTTCCAGGCCGAGCGGCTCCAGACGCAGGAAGATCTCCGAGTACATCAGGGCACTGGGGTGGACGAGAAGCAGACGCATGGTCACCTCGGTGGACAGCGGACGAGAGCAGCGGCCGGACGGCTGCTGTCACAGAGGTTCCACACACGGTGGACCGGAACCAGACGTCCGTCGAACGGCCCACGTTCGCCGCCCTGCAGAACGGCTCTCCCCCGCGCTCACCCGCCCGGCTGCTCCCCGGAGGGCCCCCACCGGCAGGCGTGCCCGGTCCTGCCGGTGGTGTCGTATTCCACACCGAACCCGGAAGGCCCTCACCTGTTCAAGATCCCTCAACCGAGACCTGGCTCACCCGTCCACAACCTCCCCGGACAGAACATCTAGCCGCCGCCAGGGCCGTCCATCCGGCTCTACGGTCGTCGGCCCCTCCCTCAATGCCTACGACGGCGCATTCCGTCCACCCTCCCAAACTTTTACTGATTTTTCTCTCTTGATCCGCATATACCGGTCATAAGGAGGGACTCCTCGTTGGAGCCGCAGTCCTTACGGAGAGGAGACGACGGTCATGTCGTATCCGCAGCAGTCAAGTGAGATGCGCACGCATCCGGATTTCGCCGAGATGCGGGAACGGTTCGAGCGCACTGCCTCCAGCGGGCCGGCCATAGCCCTGGAGGGACTCATCCTTCTGGCGGGCGTCTACGCCGCCATTTCACCCTGGGTCGTCCACTTCACCAACGAACCCAACATCACCGTCAACAACCTGATCGTGGGCATCACCGTGAGTGTGATCGCCCTCGGCATGACCACGGCTCCCGGCCGTATGCTCACGCTGACGTGGGTCGTCGCGCCGCTCGGTGCCTGGCTGGTGCTGTCCCCTTGGGTGGTCACCGCTGACCACGGTGCCCGGGCCGGCATCGTCTGGAACAACTGTTTCGTGGGCGGGGTGACAGCCGTCCTGGGCCTGGCCGCCATGGCCCTGGTCGCCGACACCGCCCGCCGCGAGCGCCGGTGAGGCTTCGAGCCCGCGCAGAGCCCGCCCCGGTTCGCGCGGGCTCCGGCACTGAGCACCCTCCGCTTCACCAGCGGTCAGATCGAAAGCCCCCGGTACGGAGGCTGAAGCTGGATCGGGGGTGCCGGCCCGGCACCCCCGGCGGCGAGTGAGTGATCGACCGTGACCGGAGCTCTCAGGGCGGCTGTCCGGCGCGGAACCTCAGCGGCGGCTCACCGCCTGGCCGATGAGGTGGGCGGGCGGGCGCGCGGCAGGATCGTCGGGTTGCTCGCCGCGGTGATCGCTCTGGACGGCGCGGACAAGGCGACCGTCTCCATCAACGCCGGCAGCATCGAGAGCGTCTTCGGGGTCGGGCACACGAAAGTGGGTCTGCTGATCTCTCTGACGGCCCTGTCCGGGGCGGTGTTCACCCTACCCGCGGGCGTGCTGACCGACCGGGTCGACCGTACCCGGCTTCTGACGGGAAGCATCCTCCTGTGGTGTGTGGCCACGGTCTTCGCGGGCGGTGCGATGTCGTATCTGTGGCTTGTGCTGTCACGGATCGCGCTGGGGGCGGTGACGGCGAGCGCCGGGCCGGGCGTCGCCTCGCTGATGGGCGACTACTTCCCCGCTTCCGAGCGGGCCCGGCTGTACGGGTTCGTCCTCGCGGGTGAACTCGTGGGCACCGGCATCGGGTACGTGGTGTCCACCAACGTCAGCGCGCTGGTGGGCTGGCGTTACTCCTTCACCTGGCTGGCTCTGCCGGGCCTAGCCCTGGCCTGGGCCGTATGGCGCCTTCCCGAGCCACCGCGCGGTGGTGGCGCATGGCTGCCCGCCGGAGACGGGAGTCTGCCCGACGGCGTCGGCCGGCGGGCCCCGGGGAACCAGGGGGCAGCGCCGCAGACACAGGCGGCCACCGCGCCCCCCGGCTCCGCCCGGCAGATCGCCGCTGCGTCGGACAGTGAGCCGTATCCGGACAGAGTGCTGCGCGAGGACCCTTCGGCCATGTCCGTGGGGGCAGCGCTTCGGTATGTCCTGCGTATCCGTACCGTCGTCCTGATCATCGTGGCGTCCGGGCTGGGCATGTTCTTCTTCGCCGGTGTGCGCACGTTCGCCCTGCTCTACGTCACCGAGCACTACGACGTCGGCAAGAGCACCGCCAGCGGACTGACGTTGGTGCTGGGCGGCGGCATGCTGGCGGGACTCATGATCGGCTCCCGTGCCCCCGACTGGGCCCTGCGCCGGGGACATGCCGGCGGCCGGGTCCTGGTACCGTCCCTCGCCCTGCTTGCCGCGCCGATCGCACTGGCACCCGGGCTGGCCATCGCCTCACCGCTGCTCGCCCTGCCCCTGCTCAGCGTGGGCGGCGCGCTGCTCGCTTCCGCCAACCCGCCCCTGGACGCCGCCCGGCTCGACATCGTCCCCGCGGGCCTGTGGGGCAGAGCCGAAGGCGTCCGCACCGTCGTACGCAGCGGCGGGGAATTCGCCGCCCCTGTGCTGTTCGGCGCGACGGCCTCCGCCCTCGCCACCGGCGGCGGCCGCGCGGCGGGTCTGGAGCCCGCCATCCTCCTGGCCCTGCTGCCCCTGTTCGCCGCCGGCCTCATCGGACTGCTCGCCCTGCGCACCTACCCCCGTGACGTCGCCACCGCCCTCGCCTCGACCACGGCCGGAGACCGGCCGCCGCCGGACAGCGCCAGCCCCGAGTCCGCACCGTCCTGACGGTCTCACCCGAGCCACACCGGTCCCGCGCCCCTGCCGTCATCCCTGGCCCGCCCCTGACAGACGCTCCGGCAGCTTCGACGTCATCGGCTCCTGGCCGGTCCCGGCCGAGGTACCGGCTTCCGCCGCCTTCTCGCAGTCCGATGCCGCCGGGCCGACCTGCTGATCGCAGCGACCGGCGCCGGTCTGATCATCGCGGCCTTCCTCGGCGAGCGGCCCCACCAGCGGCGGGGTGGGCGCCCGTTCGGCGGGGGCCGCGAAGCCGGGGACGTCGAGCAGGTGGCAGGCCGTGTGCTCGGCGCACCAGCGTGCCGACGGCAGCAGAGCTCCCATCGCTCCCAGCCCGGGTATCCAGACCACGGGCGGGCGGTCACTCTCCACGGGAGGGGCAGCGGAAAGGCACCGTAGCGCAGAACCGACACCCGTGCGGCGGCTTCTCCCGCTGGGGCTGGCGGTCGTCCGCCTCACAGCTGCCACACGTACTCCGTGCACGGCTGACCCCCTGGGTCCGTAACCCGGGCGAAGCGTCTCCGCTTCGTCACTCGTGCTCCAGTTCGTGCTCCGCCGGGTTCAGGGTGGCCTGTTCTCTCGCTCGGTCCTCGGGTGCGGGGCGCGTGGCCCACCAGCAGGCCGCGGTCCAGGGCCCGGCCAGGAGCAGGGCGGCCAGCACGTCGCTGGGGTAGTGGGCGCCTGCGTACAGACGCTCGACGGCCACCGCCGCCGTGATCAGCACGCTCAGAACCACGCAGGTCAGCCGCCACCACATACGGCCGGTGGCTCTGAAGACGATGATCGCCGTGCAGACCGTGAGCGTCAGGGTGGCGGTGACATGGCCGGAGGGAAAGCTCGCCGTGGGCGGCAGGTCGCCGGTCAGGTGCGGTACGTCGGGCCGGGCCCGGGCCACCAGCGCCACGGTGACGAGGAAGAGGGTGATCTGCCCCACCAAGCCCAGGGCCAGCAGTGCAAGGGGCCGCCAGCTACGGGTGACAGCCACGGAGAGCGGCGCCACGATCGCCACCGCTGCGATGATGCCCGGCGCTCCGCCCAGGATTCGCAGCCCCTCGGAGACATGGTTCAGCCACGGTGTGCGCACGTCGACCAGGTCGCGCACCACGGCACGGTCCCAGCCCGGTGGCCCCGAGCCCGCTCCGGCATCCTCCACCAGTACTCCCAGGCCGTAGAGCGCGCCGGCGATCAGCAGCCAGGCCACCAGCAGTTCGGTTCCGGCCACCAGCGGACGCGGCAGCACATGGGCGTGCCGTTCGGGCACCGGCCGCAGTTCCCGGGCCGAACCGAGCACCGGCAGCGCGGAGGGAACGCGGGAGCGCTCGACGGCGCCGCCCTCGGCGGCCTGCGGCAGCGGGTGACCCCACAGGCGCTCGCGCGGCCAGTGCCGGAACGCCACGGCGGTCACCGCCAGCCAGACCGCGCCCAGCAGCCAGCCCGCGACGACGTCACTGAGGTAGTGCAACCCGAGCGCGATCCGGGTGAACCCCACCAGCACGACGAGCACGACCGCCACCGCAGTGGCGACCCGGCGCACCCTCCCGTTCATCACCGGCAGGAACACCAGCAGCAGCACGCCGTAGGACACCAGGGAGCTGAGGGCGTGCCCGCTGGGAAAGCTCAAGCCCGACGGCGTTCCCAGGGGCTCCTCGACGACCGGCCTGAGCCGACCCACGAGTGCCTTGACCAGCGAGATCAGGATCCAGGCGCCCACCGCGGCCGCCACCACATACAGCGCCGCCCGCACCTGACGGCGCAGCAGCAGCCACGCGACACCGACGCTGGTCACCCAGGCCAGGGCCGGGCTGCCGCCCAGGTCGGTGACCACCCGCAGAGCTCTCACCAGCACCCCATGGCCGGCCACGGCACCGTTCAGACCGTCGGCCACCGCCTGATCCAGCCGCCGCAGCGGGCCCCACTCACCGCGCACCAGGAACAGCAGCAGAACGAACCCCGTCGCGGCCAGCAACAGCAGCACCGCAACCACCGCAGGGCGCGCCACCGTCCGCTCATCACGCATGCGCCGTTCCTCCCGCCACGCCACCGGATCCTCCGAGTCCCCCCACGGCTCCCGTCCTATCCCTGCGCTCCCCGCAGCCCGCACTCATCGGCGTGGGCGGCACCGGCCCGCGTCCGGATGACTGCCGGATGTTCCTTGGGGAACTCGCCCACGGTGGCCATCGCTCGTCCTCGCGCCCTGCGGCTTACCGCCGACGCGATCCGGATCCTGGCGCTCGGCAGCGTCGTGTACGTGCTCTTCAGCGGGCACGACGGGGCCGTCATTCTGACGCTGTTGTTCCTGGCCCTGCTCGTACCCCGCCTCATCCGGCTTCCCGCCTTGCTGGACCTGTTGCTGTGCGCCGCGCTGACCTGGGCGGCCTGGTCGTCGGTCTTCCAGTGGTACCGGGTGACCGACTGGTACGACACCGTCGTGCACGCCGTGACCCCGGGCACCGTGGCTGCCACCCTGCACCTACTTCTCGCACGCTGGCAGCTGCTGCCCTCACCAGGCGACCGAGCCCTGCGGCCCGCCTCCGTCCCCCTGATCACCACCGCTCTGGGTGCCATGGTCGCCTCCCTCTGGGAGATGTACGAATGGCTGGCAACGGACGTCTTCGACGCACAGGTCCGGGTCGGGTACGAGGACACGATCGCCGACATGGCCGCAGGCGTTGCCGGATCCCTGGCAGCGGGCTTGATACTCGCCCGGCGGGCCACCCGTCCTGCCCCCCGACCGAGTGGAAACAACGATCCCCCGCCGCCCGAGCAGCCATCGTCATGAGGAGGAGCCGTCCCCTCACGGTGCCGCGTGGCACCGGTGGGACGCGGCTTTGGGCCCGCCGAGAGCGGGACGCCGGCGTTCCGTGGCGCCGCGCCGACGGGGCGCTGCACAGGGCACCACCGCCCGTGGCGATCCCTTCGCGGCGCGGTGGCCGTCAGCCGTCCAGAAGGCCGTGGCACAGCGCGCCTTCGGGGGGCGGGGTCGACTGCCCGCCCCTCCGCTCGCGCCATTCGCTGCCTGTTCCTGCGCGTCCGCCGTCTGGCCGAGGACGTGCGCCCTGGCCGTGGTGGGCGTGGCATGCCTGTAAGCGGCGGCAGTGTGCCGCGAGAACCACGAAAGAAATGGGTGGTATGGATGTCTGCGAGGATGACGCGTCCGCGGCGGAGGGTGCTCGCCCTTTTCCTGGCGGGCTGTCTCGCCGCCATGGGTACGACGGGGTGCGCCGGTGACGACGACATCACGCACAACCCACCGGGCGCCAACGCCCGCGTCGGACCGGTCCTGATCCGCTACGCGCACATCGCCGAACCCCCCGACGGCCCATGGGCGGAGGGAGAGGACGCTCCCTTCTACCTCTGGCTGTTCAACCAGGGACAACGCCCCGACAGGCTGCTCGGCGCGGAGACGACCGTCGCACGGTCCGTGGACATCGTGAGCGCCGACGGCGCTGTGCGGGGCCCGGTCGGCGTACCCACCGGCAAACTCGTCGAGTTCGAGAAGGGACGTGCTCATCTGCTGCTCAGGGACCTGCACCAGCGAATCCGCGGCGGGGACTACGTGTGGATCACCCTGCGCTTCGAACGAGCCGGCGAGGTCGCACTGCAGGTCCACTCCCAGATCCCCACCTACGTCGACAGGCAAGCAACCGACGAACCGGGCCTGACCTCGCCCTCGCCGGACGAGTGACACCCACGGGGAAGTGAGCGCAGGATGGGCGGTCACCGGCACTGGGCAGCCGTCCGCTTGCCTCTCCCCGCCCACTCCTACGCGAGGGCCTCAGGGGCACGCACCGTGCTCCTGCCCTGCGTCACATCCTCACCAACCGCTGTCCACACCACGACGGGCGGACGGGAGCGGGAGTAGTGAAATTCAAGCGGAAGCCACCGACACCCCGCGACGGCGGCAGGAAGCGGCGCAGGGTCGCGGTCGCCTTCGCCTATCTCCTCGGGCTGGCGGCACTGGCCCTGGCCGCGGTGTGGCTGGCGGTGCTGATCACGCCGCTGCAACCGGTGTCGGCGGCCGGCCAGACGGTGCGGGTGGGCGCAGCGCCGCTGAAGTGGAGTCTGTCCGGTCCTGGCCGGCTCGACCTGTTCGGCCAAAGCCTCCCCACTCAGCCGCACTTCGACGGGCCGATCAGGCCCCGGCTGCAGCTGACCCACATCAAGGAGGACGCCGAGGTGGCCCGGCTGCTGCGCTCCGGCGACCACGAACAGCTCACCCTGGAGGTTGGCCGCAAGTTGGCGGCCGGCTGGCTCCGCTACGGCGCCTGGGAGACCGCGATCGCCGCCGGGCTGGTGCTGCTGCCCCTGGCCGCCTGGACTGGCCTGCGCCGCATGCCTCCACGTCGCACCGCCCGCGTGCTGGCCGGCGGCGTCGCCCTGGTCGCGGCGGTCAACGCCATCGGCTTCTACCTGCTGGCCTCGGACACCCCGCAGGCGCTGCGGGAGGTGCGGTCGCTCCAGGACCTCGTCGGCGACAGCCCCCAGGCCCCCGTGCCCGAGGCCGATACACCGCCGTTGGGCTCCGTGCAGGTGGTGGCCCTGGGCGACTCGACCGCGGCAGGCATCGGAAACGGCCCTCTGCCCGACCCTGACCAGCTGGACAGGGCATGCCGACGCAGCGCGGACTCCTACCCACGGGCGCTGGCCAGAGCCAATGACTGGCACCTGCTCCACCTCGCCTGCTCCGGCGCCACGATCCGTGACGGCATCCTCGGTGTGCAGATCGTCGGTGACCAGGTGGCCCCGCCGCAGTTCGCCCAGGCACAACGAGCCACACAGGCATCCGTCATCACCGTCAGTGTCGGGGCCAACGACGTGCGCTGGGCGGACCTGGTCAGACTCTGCGCGGCCTCCCCCAGCTGTGACGACCGGGCCTCCACCGCCTTCTTCCAGAACCGCCTCGCCCGGTTCACCCTCGACTACCGAGCCCTCCTGCGCCGGCTGGCCGCCTTCCCCCAGCACCCCACAGTCCTGATCAACGAGTACTACGACCCCTTCGGCGCCGACGTCGGATGCCTCCGCGGAGAAGGTCTCACCCGGCAGAAGGTGCAGGTGCTGCGCTCACGGCTGGCCGCACTCAACTCCGTCCTGAGGCAAGGAGCCGAGACCGCCGGCTTCACACCGGTGAAGCCCGATTTCGCGGGCCATGGCCTGTGCAGTGCTCAGCCCTACGTACAGTCACCGACCGACCGCGCTCCACTGCACCCGACGGCCGCCGGAGCCCTGGCCATCGCCCTCGCGGACCAGCAGGCCCTCCCCGCCTCCGCCCGGTGAGCCCCTGAACGACTTCACCTGCGACGCGGCCACCGCCCCGCCCGGACCCGCCCGTCCTGGCGTTCACCACGTGGACCGCTGTTCCCCGTTCGACGTGGCCGCATCCCGGTTGGCGTCGGTAGTCGGCTCGCGCTCGAGCCGACATCCTCGTACCGGACGGTGCGTCTGCACGTCGACCGGGCCCGGACATCAGCCTCCCGAGAGACGGGCCCTCGTTCCGGCGGCCACCACCGCGTGCAGGCTCCCGGCACTCGGACGACATCGTGCGCGCTGCGGCCTCCGGGGCCGCGGCGCCGTCGTGGTCAGCGAGGGCGCCGGTGTGGGCGCCGCCAGTCCGACTGCCTTCCTGCCCGCTCCTCGCCCCTTCCCCCGGCCCGCTGACCTCAGCCTGCGCCGCGCTGCCGCAGCGTCGACCCGGACCGGCCCTTGACCACTTCGAGCTGGGCGTGGATCCGCCGCCGCAGGTCGGCGACATGGCTGACGATGCCGACGCTCCGGTCGCGTTCGCGCAGGGAGTCGAGGACGTCGAGCACCTCGTCGAGGGTCTGGTCGTCGAGGCTGCCGAAGCCCTCGTCGATGAAGAGGGTGTCCAGCCGCACCCCGCCCGCCTCGTCCGTGACGACGTCCGCGAGGCCGAGGGCGAGGGCGAGGGAGGCGAAGAACGTCTCGCCGCCGGACAGGGTCGCGGTGTCCCGTTCACGGCCGGTCCAGGCGTCGACGACGTGCAGTCCGAGTCCGCTGCGGCCGCGCCCGGTGCGGTCGTCGGAGTGGACGAGGGTGTAGCGGCCGGAGGACATGCGGCGCAGCCGGACGGTCGCGGCGGCGGCGACCTGCTCGAGCCGGGCCGCCAGGACGTACGACTCCAGGCGCATCCGGCGTTCGTTGTCCGCCGAGGTGCCGGCGGCGAGGCCGGCCATGCGGGCGACGCGGTCGTACTCCTCGCGCAGCGGCGCCAGCCGGCGCACGGAGGCGGTCGCCCGGGCGGAGAGCCGGTCGAGTTCGGCGCAGCGCCGGCCGGCGGCGTCGTGGGCGGAGGCGGCGTCGCGCAGGCGCTGGTCCGCCGCGTCGGCGGCCTGCCGGGCCGATTCCAGGTCGGCCTGCGGTTCGCGGGCCGCCGCTGCCGTGTCGGCCTCGGCGAGGACGGCCCGCACGGCGGCGTCCTCGTGCTGCCAGGCGTCCAGGCGGCGTTGC
>NZ_JBEXSH010000182.1:0-12053 GCF_040613555.1 Streptomyces sp. NPDC006265 | reverse complement strand
TTGAGTCGGTCGAGATTCCCTTGAATCGCTTCGGCTGCGTCATCGGCGAAAACAATGCGGGCAAGTCCTCAGTTTTCCAGGCACTGAAGCCGCCACGGGAGCCCCGCCGAGGACGGCGACGACTTCGACCTCCTCGCCGCCGACCTGTCCCGCGCGCACGACGGCGCCGTCACCGCCGTCGTGCAGGCCTCCCAGCTCTCCAGCCAGGCCGGCAGCGAACAGAAGCTCGAGGTGTTCGTCAACCTCGCCCGCCGCCTGCAGTCCCTGGTGCACCGCGAGATCTCCATCCTCGACGAGCTGGAGAACGAGATGGAGGACCCCGACCTGCTCAAGGGGCTCTTCCACGTCGACCACCTCGCCACCCGCATCCGCCGCCACGCCGAGAACCTGGCGGTGCTCGGGGGCGCCGTCTCCCGACGCCAGTGGAGCAACCCGGTCTCCATGACCGAGGTGCTGCGCTCGGCCATCGCCGAGGTCGAGCAGTACTCGCGGGTCAAGCTGGTGCCGCCGATCGACGGGCAGCTGCGCGGCCACGCGGTCGCCGACGTCATCCACCTCCTGGCCGAACTCGTCGAGAACGCCACGGTGTTCTCCGCCCCGCACACCCAGGTCCTGCTGCGCGCCAACCTCGTCACCTCCGGGCTCGCCGTCGAGGTCGAGGACCGCGGCCTCGGCATGCCCCTGGAGGAGCAGACGCGGATGAACGCGCTGCTCGCCGACCCCGACCAGGTGAACGTCGCGCGGCTCCTCGCGGACGGCCGCATCGGCCTGTTCGTCGTCTCCCAGCTCGCCCGGCGGCATGGCATCACCGTCCGCCTCCAGACCAACATCTACGGCGGAGTGCAGGCGGTGCTCGTCGTACCGCAGGCGCTGCTGGGAGCGGAGGCGGGGGCGGGAACGCCCGGGGGAGCGGGGCAGCCGGAGGGAGGCGCGCCCGGTGCGGATCGTCCCGCGGTGCCGGGACGGCCGGGCGGGCGGCATGGGCAGAACGGGCAGGACGGCCGGCACGGGCAGGTTGGTGCCGGTTCCGGTGTGGTCGCCGGTGGCGCGTCCAGGGGGCGATCCCCGGCCGTCGACGGCGCTGAGATCGAGGCCTCGGCCGTGCCGCTGCCCGCGTCCGGAGCAGGCCCGTCGATCCCGCTCGCCGCACCCAGCGCATCCCGGGGACACGAGCAACAAGCCGAACCGGCCCCGGGCGGAAGCGCACCGGAGGGCAGGCCCGCTCCCCTGCCCATGCGCGGAGCCCGCCGGGAGCGTCCCACCCCGGCCGAGGCACGGCCCGGTATCAGTCCCGACGACCGGCGGATCCTCGCCGAGAACGTCACCGAGCCGCCCACCCCTCGCAACGGCACCGTCCGCGGCACCATGGGCAAGCCCCAACTGCCCCGTCGCCGCGCCCAGGAGCACATCGTGCCCCAGCTGCGCGACGGCCCGACGCCACGCCAGGACCCCGAGTACCTCGTGGGCCACGACCCCGGTCTGATGGCGGCCTTCCAGCGCGGTATCAGCCTCGCGGAGGCCCAGCAGAGCATGGAGGCCGGCACCACGGAGCGGGGGGACACGGCGTCCGCCCACATGGCATCCGCGCACACGGAGGCCGCCCACATGGAGGCCGCCCACATGGACTCCTCCTACGCAGACTCCGCCCACACGGACCCGGCATCCACGGGTTCCACCCACAGGGACCCGATGCCCGTCCGCCCGGTCCACCTCGAGGCGCTCCCCTCGGAGCTGTCCCCCTCGAGCAGGCCGACGCCCGGGTCCTGTTCCGATCACCGCACGGCCACCATCCGGCAGGACGGGAGCGCACCCGCCGGATGACCACCCCCCTTCCCATCCCCACCCCCAGCGCTCCCGCAGATCTTCGTACCCCAAGGAGTCGATCCACCATGGCGAGCGATGCGCCGACCGCCCATGTATCCGATCTCGACTGGCTGATGAGCGGCCTCGTGCAGCGCGTACCGCACACGACTGCCGCGGTGCTCCTGTCCTGCGACGGGCTCGTGAAGTCCGTGCACGGTCTCGACCCGGACAGCGCCGACCACATGGCTGCCCTGGCCTCCGGCCTGTACTCACTCGGCCGCAGTGCCGGTGTCCGCTTCGGCGACGGCGGCGATGTGCGGCAGGTCGTCGTCGAACTCGCCTCGACCCTGCTGTTCGTCACCACCGCCGGCTCCGGCACCTGCCTGGCCGTGCTGGCCGGCCGCGAGGCCGACGCGGCCGTGCTGGGCTACGAGATGGCGATGCTGGTCAAGAGTGTCCGCCCCTACCTGGTGACCGCTCCCCGGCAGTCCGTCGAATCCCCGGCGATGAGGCCTTGAGCGTGACGGCGGCCGGTGACGGGCCCTGGCTCGACGACGCGGCCGGGCGGCTGGTGCGGCCGTTCACGGTCAGCAACGGCCGCACCCGTCCGACCGTCGCGCTCGACCTCGTGTCACAGGTGATGGCCACCGGGGCGACCCCCCTCGGCTATCTCGGCCCCGAACACGCGCAGGCGCTCGAACGGTGCCGGGTGCCCGTCGCCGTCGCCGAGGTCGCCGCCCATCTCACACTGCCGGTGGCCGTCACCAAGGTGCTGCTGGCGGACCTCGTCGACTGCGGGGCGTTGACCACCAAGCCCCCCGCGTTCCACCACAACCCGACGGACCGGGCCCTTCTGGAGGCAGTGCTCGATGGACTACGACGACAGCTCTGACTACACCGACGGACCGGGCCATGGCCGTGGCGCCGACCCCTTCCCCACCGCGCTGAAGATCCTCGTGGCGGGCGGGTTCGGCGTGGGCAAGACGACCTTCGTCGGCGCGGTCAGCGAGATCGCGCCGCTCAGCACGGAGGAACTGCTCACCACCGTCAGCGCCGCGACCGACAACCTCGACGGCATCGAGAACAAGGTCGAGACGACCGTGGCCATGGACTTCGGCCGCATCACCCTCGACCCCCGGCATGTGCTGTACCTGTTCGGCACGCCCGGACAGGAGCGGTTCTGGTTCATGTGGGACGAGTTGTGCGAGGGCGCGCTCGGCGCGGTCATCCTCGCGGACACCCGCCGGCTGGAGGAGTGCTTCGCCGCCGTCGACTTCTTCGAACAGCGTGGCCTCGAATTCGTCGTCGCCGTCAACGAATTCGACGGCGCCCACCGCTACGACCCCGAGGAGGTACGCGGTGCCCTCGACCTGTCCGAGGACGTGCCCGTGTTGTGCTGCGACGCGCGGATCTCCAGCTCCGGGGTCCAGACCCTGCTGACCCTGGTGCGCCACCTCATCGCCCACACGCCGGCCCCCGCGACGGGGTATGGCGCCCACATGTGACCCCCTCACACCTGCCACGGAGGCCATATATGACGCAAGTCCACAACCCAGGAGCATGCCCATGACCTACGACCCGCCGCGCCCGGCCGGTCGTCTGCTGCTCACACCCGAGGACAAGGAGGCCCCCGCCCGCACCCGCCGACTGCGCAGACTGGGCCTGGGGGAGCGCTCCGAACCCGCACTCGACTCCTTCGCGCACCGCCTCGCCGAGCTCACCGGTGCGCCGTACGCCATGGTCAACCTCCCCGACGAGCAGGGGCAGTTCTACGCGGGCCTGCACGTGCCGGCCGTCGCGCCGGTGGTGCGCAGCGACGGCACCAGTCCGCGCCTCGGCCGTGCCCTGCCCCGCGACCACGGCTTCTGCCCCCATGTGGTGGCGCGCCGCAAGGCCCTCGCCCTGGAGGACGTCGGCGACTATCCGCGGTTCGCGGGCAATCCGGTGGTCGACGAGTTCGGCATCCGCTCCTATCTGGGGGCGCCGCTCATCGACGGCACGGGCCTGGTGCTGGGCACCATCAGCGTCGCGGACGTCGAGCCGCGGCCGTGGGGGAAGCCGGGCCTGACGGCGATCAAGGAACACGCCGCGCAGCTCGTCGTGGAGCTGGAGAGCCGGGACGGCCTGCCGCCCTACTGAAGCCCGATTCCACCGAGGCCTCCGGGCGTGAAGGAAAGCTGCGGCGGCGCTTAAGAAATCCTCGATGGACCGGCGCGCCCGCCGTACGGCAGATTGCACTGCGATCCCACTCCTCTCCCGGTCCAGGGGTTCCTTCGGCATGCCCGGAGCCGGGACTCACCCTCAGGAGCCGTAGCGGTGAAGGCGCTGGTCAAGCAGAAGGCGGAGCCCGGGCTGTGGCTCGCGGACGTCCCCGAGCCCGCCGTCGGGCCCGGCGACGTACTCATCAAGGTGCTGCGCACCGGAATCTGCGGCACCGACCTGCACATCCGGGCCTGGGACGGCTGGGCCCAGCAGGCGATCAGCACCCCGCTCGTGCTCGGGCACGAGTTCGTCGGCGAGGTCGTCGAGACCGGGCGGGACGTCACCGACATCGCCGTCGGCGACCGGGTCAGCGGCGAGGGCCATCTGGTGTGCGGCAAGTGCCGCAACTGCCTGGCCGGGCGCCGGCACCTGTGCCGGGCGACCGTGGGGCTCGGCGTGGGCCGGGACGGGGCGTTCGCCGAGTACGTCGCCCTGCCCGCCGCCAACGTCTGGGTGCACCGGGTGCCCGTCGACCTCGACGTGGCCGCGATCTTCGACCCCTTCGGCAACGCCGTGCACACCGCGCTGTCGTTCCCGCTCGTCGGCGAGGACGTCCTGATCACCGGCGCGGGACCCATCGGCCTGATGGCCGCCGCCGTGGCCAGGCACGCCGGTGCCCGCAACGTCGTGATCACCGACGTCAGCGCGGAGCGGCTCGAGCTGGCCCGCAAGATCGGTGTCAGCCTCGCGCTCGACGTCTCCGGCTCCACCATCGCCGACGGGCAGCGCACCCTCGGACTGCGCGAGGGCTTCGACATCGGCCTGGAAATGTCCGGCCGCCCCGAGGCCATGCGCGACATGATCGCCAACATGACGCACGGTGGCCGGATCGCGATGCTCGGCCTGCCCGCGCAGGAGTTCCCCGTCGACTGGGCCCGCGTCGTCACCTCGATGATCACCATCAAGGGCATCTACGGCCGCGAGATGTTC
Organism: Streptomyces sp. NPDC006265; assembly: GCF_040613555.1. NCBI lineage: Bacteria > Bacillati > Actinomycetota > Actinomycetes > Kitasatosporales > Streptomycetaceae > Streptomyces > Streptomyces sp. NPDC006265. Next base: position 7,058 of record NZ_JBEXSH010000182.1, on the reverse strand, counting down.
GAGACCTGGTACGCCATGTCGGTCCTGCTGGAGGCGGGGCTGGACCTCGCACCCGTCATCACCGGCCGCTACGGCCACCGTGACTTCGAGGCGGCGTTCGAGGACGCGGCCAGCGGCCGCGGCGGCAAGGTCATCCTCGACTGGACCGTGTAACCCCCCTTCTCCGCGAGCACCTTAGGAGCTTCCCCCATGTTCGACTCCGTGCGCGAGGACCTGCGCGCCACCCTCGACGAGATCCGCGCTGCCGGCCTGCACAAGCCCGAGCGGGTGATCGGCAGTCCGCAGTCCGCCACCGTGAACGTCACCGCGGGCGGCCGTCCCGGCGAGGTCCTCAACTTCTGCGCCAACAACTACCTCGGCCTCGCCGACCACCCCGAGGTCGTCGCCGCCGCCCACGAGGCCCTGGACCGCTGGGGCTACGGCATGGCCTCCGTCCGCTTCATCTGCGGCACCCAGGAGGTGCACAAGGAGCTGGAGGCGCGGCTGTCCGCCTTCCTGGACCAGGAGGACACGATCCTCTACTCCTCCTGCTTCGACGCCAACGGCGGCGTGTTCGAGACGCTGCTCGGCCCAAAGGACGCGGTCATCTCCGACGCCCTCAACCACGCCTCCATCATCGACGGCATCCGCCTGTCCAAGGCCCGCCGTCTGCGCTACGCCAACCGTGACCTGGCCGAGCTGGAGGCCCGGCTCAAGGAGGCCTCCGACGCGCGCCGCCGCCTGATCGTCACCGACGGCGTCTTCTCCATGGACGGCTACGTCGCCCCGCTGCGCGAGATCTGCGACCTTGCCGACCGCTACGACGCGATGGTCATGGTCGACGACTCCCACGCGGTCGGATTCGTCGGCCCCGGCGGCCGCGGCACGCCCGAGCTGCACGGCGTCATGGACCGCGTCGACATCATCACCGGCACGCTCGGCAAGGCCCTCGGCGGCGCCTCCGGCGGCTACGTCGCCGCCCGCGCCGAGATCGTCGCCCTGCTGCGCCAGCGTTCCCGGCCGTACCTGTTCTCCAACACCCTCGCCCCGGTCATCGCGGCGGCCTCCCTGAAGGTCCTCGACCTGCTGGAGGCCGCGGACGACCTGCGCGTCCGGCTGGCCGAGAACACGGCCCTGTTCCGCGGCCGGATGACCGAGGAGGGCTTCGACGTCCTCCCCGGCGACCACGCCATCGCCCCGGTGATGATCGGCGACGCGGCGGTCGCCGGCCGCATGGCCGAGCTGCTGCTGGAGCGCGGCGTCTACGTGATCGGCTTCTCGTACCCGGTGGTGCCGCAGGGCCAGGCCCGGATCCGTGTCCAGCTGTCCGCCGCGCACTCCACGGACGACGTCAACCGCGCGGTCGACGCCTTCGTGGCGGCGCGGGCCGAGCTGGAGGGCTGACCGCCGGCACGGGGCGCATTTGAGACAATCGATCGCATGATCGAAGCGCGGCGGCTCCACATCCTCCGGGCGGTGGCCGACCACCGTACGGTGACGGCGGCTGCCGCCGCGCTGTATCTCACCCCGTCGGCCGTCTCCCAGCAGCTCGCGGCCCTGGAGCAGGAGACCGGCCACCGGCTCGTCGAGCGCGGCGCCAAGGGGGTGCGGCTCACTCCCGCCGGCGAGATCCTTCTCAACCACACCAACGCGGTCCTCGCTCAACTGGAGCGGGCCGAGGCCGAGCTCGCCGCATACAGCTCCGGCGCGGCCGGCACCGTCACGGTCGCCTCCTTCGCCACCGGCATCGCCTTGGTCGTCGCGCCCGCCGTGGCCGCTCTCGCCCGCTCGGCGCCCGGGATCCGCATCCGCGTCCAGGATGCCGAGGGCGACGCCAGCCTGCCGATGGTGCTGGACCGGCAGGTCGATGTCGCCGTCGCCGTCGAGTACCGCGGGGCCCCGCCCGCCGACGACCCGAGACTGGCCCACGTACCGCTGTACGCCGAGCCCTTCGACGCGGTCGTCCCGGTCGCCCACCGTCTGGCCGATGCGGCCGAGGTGCCCCTCGCCGACCTGGCCAAGGACCCGTGGATCGGCCAGTACCCCGGCAACCCCTGCCACGACGTGGTCATCCTGGCCTGCGAGAACGCCGGTTTCCAGCCCCGCATGGAGCACTCCTCGGACGACTTCCGCGCGGTCGTCGCCCTCGCCTCGGCCGACGCGGGCGTTGCCCTGGTGCCGCGCTCGGCCCTGCGCGGCATGGACCTCGCCGGGGTGGTCGTACGCCCCGTCGACGGAACGCCCCCCACCCGCCGGGTCTTCGCCGCCGTCCGCAGGGGAGCCGAGGAGCACCCCCTGATCCGCCCCGTGCTGGACGCGCTCGGCGCGGCGGCCCGGCTGTGAGTGCCCCGTAACACCGTCGTCTCATATCCGGGCTAGCGTCCCGGATATGAGACGTGACGAGACGGACCCCGTGGACGCCCGGCTGGGTGCGCGCCTGGCCGAGCTACGGGCCGAACACGGCTGGTCCCTCGGTGAGTTGGCCGAGTGCAGCGGGGTGAGCCGGTCCACCCTGTCCCGGGCCGAGCGGGCGGAGATCAGCCCCACGGCCTCCCTCCTGAACCGCCTGTGCGCCGTCTACGGGCGCACCATGTCCCAGCTCCTCAGCGAGGTCGAGGCCGAACCGGAGGCCGTCGTCCGCTCCGTCGGCCAGCCCGTGTGGCAGGACCGCGCCTCCGGCTTCGTACGGCGGTCCGTGTCACCCCCGCACGCCGCCCTGCGCGGCGAACTCGTCGAGGCCCGCCTCGCACCCGGCGCCGACCTCTCCTACGACCGTCCACCCGTGGCCGGACTGGAGCAGCACCTCTGGATCCTGGAAGGCGCCCTGGACGTGACCGCGCAGGACACCGAGCACCGTCTGGACGCGGGGGACTGCCTGCGAATGCGGGTGTGGGGCCCGACCCGGTTCCGGTGCGCGGATCCCGAGGGCGTCCGCTATCTGCTGGCGGTGGTGCGGCCGTGAACCGACTGGACGAGATGCAACTGCTCCAAAGGGCAGCGGAGTTGGCGGATCTGCTGACCAACACCGTGAACGGCGGTGCCTCCGTCGGCTTCCTCGCCCCGCTCGCCCGGGCGGACGCCCTGGCCTGGTGGGAGGGCCGGGCCGCCGATGTCGCCGCGGGCCAGCTCGCCGTGTGGGCCGCGTGCGACGGGGAACAGGTGCTCGGCACCGTCAGCCTGGCCTTCCCCGACAAGGCCAACAGTCGCCACCGCGCCGAGCTCGTGAAGCTGATGGTGGCGCCGGAGGCCCGTGGGCGCGGCCTCGGCCGCGGGCTCCTGGCCACGGCGGAGGCCGCGGCCGCTGCGGCCGGAGTCACCCTCCTGCACCTGGACACCGAGACCGGCAGCCCCGCCGAACAGCTGTACCGCTCCAGCGGCTGGACCCCCGTCGGCGCCATCCCGGACTACGCGGCCGATCCCGGCGGCGTGCTGCGGCCGACGACGATCTACTACAAGCGCATACCGGCAACCGCTCTCACCAGGTGATTGTCAGTGCGAGCCGATACGGTGCCTGCCATGCCGGATGCCGAAGACGTACGACGGATCGCCCTGTCCCTGCCGGACACGACGGAGAAGATCGCCTGGAGCATGCCCACGTTCCGGGTCGCGGGAAAGATGTTCGCCACGCTGCCGGAGGACGAGACCTCCATCGCCGTGCGCTGCCCCAAGGAGGAGCGCGACGAACTGGTGCTCGCGGAGCCGGGGAAGTTCTGGATCGCCGACCACGAGTCCCAGTTCGCCTGGGTGCGGGCCCGGCTCGACGCCGTCGAGGACGAGGGCGAGCTGCGGGACATTCTCGCCGACTCCTGGCGCCAGGCGGCCCCGACCCCGCTCCTGGAGGCCCACCCCCGGCTCGGCCTGCCCGTGGAGTGACGCCCTCCTGATCTCAGCGGCGGGCCACCGTCCCGAGGAATCCCGCGATGCGCTCCCGCAGCGACCGGGCGTCGAGACCGTGGGCGGCGACATGCTCCTCCAGTCGTCCGTACCGCCGCAGTTCGCGACGGCCCACGCCCAGCCCGAGGAGCCGGTGCGGCACATCCGACAGCGCGTCGTTCGCGGCGGCCGTCGATGTGCCCGCCAGGTAGGGCTCGACGAGGACGACGTCCGTCCCGGCCGTCTCGGTGGCCCGGCGCAGGGCGGCCACGTCGAAGGGGCGGACGGTGGTCGCGTACAGGACGGTGACGTCCAGCCTCTCAGTGGCGGCGAGTACGGCGTCGAGCATCGGCCCGACGGCGACCACCACGCCGGAGCGTCCCTCGCGGACCGTACGGAAGCGCTCCCCGTCGAATCGACCGGCAGCGCCTGCCCGTTGGCCTGGACGGACAGCCGTACGTACACCTTGTCGTCGCCCGCGGCGACCGCGTGCCGAAGCAGCGTCTCGGCCTCGTCCGGGTGTCCCGGCACATGGACGGTCCAGCCGTCCAGGGTATCGAGCAGCGCCACGTCGCCCGGCGCCATGTGCGTGTAGCCGCCGGCCGGCCAGTCGAAGGAGGCGGCGGCACTCACCAGCACCGCGCCCGCCCCCTGGTGCCCGAGGTCCAGCTTCACCTGCTCGAAGGGCCGCTCCACGAGGAAGCTGGCGAAGGTGTGCACGACGGGCCGCAGCCCGGTCAGCGCCAGCCCCGCCGCCGCCCCGATCAGGAGCTGCTCCCGGATGCCGACGTCGACGACCCGCCCGGGATGGCGGCGGGCGGCCGCGGCGAAGCCGTCCGTGCCGATCGCGGCGAGGACCACGGCGACCCGGGGATCCTCGTCGAGCTGCCGGGAGACGACAGGGGCGAAACGGTCACGCATGGTGTCCATGGAAGGGAGACTCCTCGGTCTCGGTAGCGGAAAATCAGGCGGACTTCGGCTCGACCCGGGCCACGACCACGTGCGGGCGGCCCGGGTGCGGCGCGGTGAAGGCGGCGTACAGGGCCTCGTGGTCACGGCCGTCGACGGTGAGCGCGGACCAGCCCGCCGCCTCGAAGCGGGCGGCGATCCCGCCGGGGCGGGCGTACGTGGCGGAGGAGTTGTCGACGACGACGGTGTGCAGCCGGTCGAGCCCGGCGGGCCCGGCGAAGGCGATCGCCTCGTGGTTGCTGCCCTCGTCCAGCTCCGCGTCCCCGACCAGCGTCCACACCCGCGGCTCGCCGAGCCCTTGGGCGCGCAGCCCCAGCGCCGTACCGACGGCGATCGGCAGCCCGTGCCCCAGCGATCCGCTGCCGATCTCGGCCCCTGGCACGAGCGTCCGGTCGGGATGGTGGCCGAGCGGGGAGTCGTACGAGCCGAAGCCCGGCAGCCACTCCGCCGGCAGGAACCCCTTGGCGGCCAGCACGGCGTAGTACGCCATCGGCCCGTGTCCCTTCGACAGCAGGAACCGGTCCCGCCCCTGGGCATGCCTGCTCTCCGGGCTCACCCGCAGCACCCGGTCGTACAGCACCCACAGCACGTCCAGGGTGGACGTCGCGGCCGGGCCGTGCTTCTCGTCGCCGGTCATCAGGCCCATCAGGCCCGCCAGGTCGGCATGCGTGTACGTGTACGTCTGCGTCGCGTCGGTCATGACGACGAGCGTGCAACCTCAACCAACCTTGAGGTCAAGCGGCGTCCGCCCGGAAACGGATGCGCGATCACCGGTGCGAGTGCGGTATTGTTTCCCTGCGCGTTCGGCCGGGGGAACTCCCAGGTCAGACGGGCAACGGGACGTGGCGCAGCTTGGTAGCGCACTTGACTGGGGGTCAAGGGGTCGCAGGTTCAAATCCTGTCGTCCCGACTGTGAAGCAGTCATTCAGAGGCCGTATCGGATTCCACGGATACGGCCTCTTGATCATTTCTGCGGACGGGGAGTGCCGGCCGGCGGTCGCTGGTGGCGATCCTGGTCGCCATCTCGGCGAGCTGTCTGCACGCCTGCGCGATCTCCCGCTCGGTCTGGGCGCGTTCCCCCACGGCCGCCCCGAGCAGAAGCGCGGTCAGTGAGGCCGAGGCGTTGAACGCCTGCAGGGTGATCATGTTGGTGAACAGGTCATGGCCGGCGAACGGGCCGGACTTCTGCCCGGCCGCGACGATCGCGAAGACCGACACCGCGAGGGCGCAGGGCGCGGCCCCTGCCAGCCGGAAGCGGAAGCCGGCCCAGATCAGCAGCGGGAAGCCGAGGAACAGCAGCGGGGTGTCGCTGGTCTCCACGAAGCCGACGCAGGCCGTGGCCGCCACCAGCAGGGCCCCCTCCGCCCACCGGGCCGGTGAGACGCCCCGCGGCCACCGGGCCGAGCGGAGCAGGAGCAGCACCGGGGTGACCGCCAGGACGCCCATCGCGTCACCGGTCCACCAGACCGACCAGGTCGACGCGAAGTCGTCGGCGTCCAGTACGCCGGTCAGCGCCAGCGTCCCGCTGCCGACCGTGGCGCTCACCAGCATCCCGGTGAAGGCACCGAGGAAGATCAGGGCCAGCGCGTCCCGCAGCCGGTTCAGTTCGTTGCGGCATGCCGATGAGCAGGGCCGGGCCGGCGCAGCCCGCGAAGGCCTCCGCCAGCCGCTCGTCCAGACCGCCCGCGCACTGCGCCACGACGTCGAAGCCGGGCGGCAACCAGGGGCCGGGGGCACCGTCGAGCACGAGGACACGCCGGGTGGCGGGTGTGGCGGCCACGGCGTGCAGCGTGTCCGCCAGGGAGGCTTCCGCTAGTCCGGCTGCTTCTTCGGGCGTGAACGGTGGCGTGAGCCGCGTCTTCACCCGGCCCGGCCGCGGCTCCTTGGCGATGACGAGGAGCGTGTTCAACGGACGGTTCCCCCTTCGTGTACGGGCGTTTCGGCCAGCACGCGGCTCATGTCCCGAACGGCCTGCCAGGTACCGCGCCACGTGCCCGTCACCTTCGAGGCCCCGGTACGCGGCAGATACGGCACGTCGTGCTCGGCGATCCGCCATCCCGCGTCGGCCGCGCGGACGACCATCTGGAGCGGATAGCCGCTGCGCCGGTCGCTGAGACCGAGGGCGAGCAGCGGCTCCCGGCGGGCCGCGCGCAGGGGGCCGAGGTCGTGCAGGCGCCACCCCTGACCGAGAAGAAGGAGAGCCGCACCATGAACGTTCAGAAGTGTCATGATCATGC
>NZ_JBEXSH010000181.1:0-12088 GCF_040613555.1 Streptomyces sp. NPDC006265 | reverse complement strand
ACGTGATCCCACGGGCCGCCGACCACCGGAATCGGTCAGTGGTGCACCGCTTCCGCCTCCTGCGGGACGTGGCTCGCCACGATCCGCTCGCGTCCGGCGACCGGGGCCCGGCGCCGGTCCACCGCGCAGGCCAGCGACGCCACGGCCAGGCCGAGGACGGCAAGCGCCACACCGGCCAGGGCCGGGGAGGTGACGCCGAAGCCCGCGGCCAGCGCGAGGCCGCCGATCCAGGCGCCGCCGGCGTTGGCCAGGTTGAAGGCGGCCTGGTTGGCCGAGGAGGCCAGGGACGGGGCCGAGGAGGCCTTCTCCATGACCATCAGCTGCAGCGGGGAGCCGGTGACGAAGGCCGCCATGCCGAGCAGGATCACGGCCACCGCGGCCGTGAGCTCCGTGCGCATCAGCAGCGGGAACAGCGCCAGCACCGCCACCAGCGCGGTCAGGCCGCTGAACAGCGTGCCGCGCAGCGAGTGGTCGGCCAGGCGGCCGCCCAGCAGGTTGCCGGCGGTCGCGCCGACGCCGAACAGCGCCAGCAGCAGGGTGACGCTGGCGTCGGCGTAGCCGGCGGCGTCCGTGAGCATCGGCGTGATGTAGCTGTAGGCCGCGAAGAGGGCGCCGAAGCCCGCGACGGTGGTGCCGAGCGACAGCCAGACCGGGAGGGAGCGCAGGGCGGCGAGTTCGCCGCGCAGGCCCTGGGCGGTGGTGTGCTCGTGGTCGTGCGGGATGAGGAACGCGAGCGCGGCGATCGCCGCCAGGCCGATGGCGCTGACGCCGAGGAAGGTCGCCCTCCAGCCGAGGTGCTGCCCCATCAGGGTCGCGACCGGCACGCCCGCGACGTTCGCGACCGTCAGGCCGAGGAACATCAGCGAGACCGAGCGCGCCTTGCGTTCGGGGGCGACCATGTTCGTCGCGACGACGGCGCCCACGCCGAAGAAGGCGCCGTGCGGCAGACCGCTCAGGAAGCGGGCGGCCAGCAGCCAGCCGTTGTCCGGCGCGAGGGCCGACAGGGCGTTGCCCACGACGAACAGTCCCATCAGGCCGATCAGCACCGTGCGCCGGGACATCCTGGCGGTGACCGCGGCCAGCAGCGGGGCGCCGATGACGACGCCCAGCGCGTACGCCGACACCAGGTGGCCGGCGCTGGGTATCGAGATGTTCAGGTCGTCCGCGACGTCGGGCAGCAGCCCCATCATCACGAACTCGGTCGTACCGATGCCGAAGGCGCCCACGGCGAGGGCGAGCAGGGCCAGGGGCATGAATGAGCCTTTCGAGACTTGCTTGGAGATCCGTACGCGTATGTTCAAGTACGGAACAAAGTCTCTCAGGCGCACTATTCCACGAGGTGACGCCTCGGCTGCGAATTTCTGTCGGAACTGCCCTGACCAGCGGTTTTCAGGAGCCGCTTGTGGTGACCCTCACACGGGCCGCGACCGGCAGATGGTCGCTTCCGGTCTCGGGGAGGGTCCACGAGCTCTCCGGCTGCAGACCCCGGACCATGATCTGGTCGATGCGCGCCATCGGGAACGACGCGGGCCAGCTGAAGCCGAAACCGCTGCCGGCCGCGCCCTGGGTCGAGCGCATCTGGGAGGTGACGGCGTTGAGCGCGCGGTCGTTCATCGTGCCGTTGAGGTCGCCGAGCAGGACGACGTTCTTCAGCGGCTCGTGGGCGATGGCCTCGCCCAGGTAGTCGGCGCTGCGGTCGCGCTGGCGGGCGGTGAAGCCGGCCTCCATCTTCACGCGCACGGACGGCAGATGGGCGACGTAGACCGCCAACTGCCCGGACGGGGCGGTCACGGTGGCGCGCATCGCGCGCGTCCAGCCCATGTCGAGGTCGACGTCCCGCACGCCGCTGAGCGGGTACTTGCTCCACACGCCGACCGTGCCCTGCACCGAGTGGTAACGGTACGTCGACGCCAGCGCCTTCTCGTACGTCGTGACCGCGGCCGGCGTCAGTTCCTCCAGGGCCAGCACGTCCGCGCCGGAGGCGGCCACGTCACGGGCGGTGCCGGACGGGTCCGGGTTGTCGGCGTTGACGTTGTGCGTGACCACCGTGAGGTCACCGCCGGTCGCGGTCTTGTCGCTGAGCTGGCCGCCGAAGAGGTTCAGCCAGACCACGGACGGCAGCACCACCACGATCAGCGCGGTCGCGGATTTGCGGACCAGGGCGAGGGCGAGCAGCACCGGGACGAGGAGCCCCAGCCAGGGCAGGAACGTCTCGATGAGGCTGCCCAGGTTGCCGATCGCGTTCGGGATGCGCGAGTGCAGCCCCATGACCAGGGTCAGCAGCACCGCGCAGGCGGTGACGAGCAGTCCGCGCCGCCAGATCCCGGGGTCGCCGCGCCAGGGGCCCGTCAGCCGGTCGAACAGGCGCCGAAGCCGGGTTCCCCGGTGCTCGGGCCCCGAGCCGCCGTTGTCCGTCTCCGTCATGTACGCCTGCTGGGCCATACCGTCGCCTCACTGCCTGCCGTGCACACCATCGCCCCCGTGTCTTACGACCCTAGGGGATGATCCGTTCCGTTCCCGCCGTCCTCCGACGGCCGTACGGGGGCGATGACGTTCGAGCCCCCGCGGTGAGTTCCGATCAGGCCCGCCGAAAGCGCCCTCTGTGACGAAACGCGCACACTGTCGCCGGCACTAGGAGCCGCCGGAGCCCGATCTGACGGACCGTGAGCTGCCCGGCCGCAGCCCTTCGAGCAGGGTGTCGACGACCTGCTCGGCGAGGTCGTCGGGGAGGTCGGCGTCGGGGCGCAGCACGGCGCGCACGAGCACCGGGCCGACGAACAGGTCGTTCAGCAGTTCGAGGTCCAGGTCCGTGCGCAGTTCGCCGTTCTCCCGGCCGCGGCGCAGGACCTCCAGGCCGAGCCGGCGGCGCGGGGCGACGACGGTGGCCTGGTACGCCGCCCAGAGCTTCGGACTGCTCTTCATCTGGGCCTGCACGCTGTGCAGGATCGCCGAGGAGCGGTTGGCCAGGCCGCGCCGGCGCACCTGCTCCAGCAGGACCACGAGGTCGTCGCGCATGGAGGTGCCGGGGAGCGGCGGGTCGGGGGGCTCCGCGGCGCGCACGACGTCGACGAAGAGCTCCTCCTTGCCGCTCCAGCGGCGGTAGATGGTGGCCTTGCCGACGCCGGCGGTGCGGGCGATGCGCTCGATGGACAGCTCCGCGAGGGGCACGCCCTCCTCCAGGAGCTTCATCACCCCCTCGATGATGGCGCGCTCGACGGCCTCGCTTCTGGGACGGCCCCTCCCGGGTCCGCCGTGCGGGGGGTGCCGTTCGGCGGGGCTCACGTCGCTGCGTCCTTTCCTGACGGGGTGGGAGACCGTTTCCGGCTGCGCGGAAGGTGAATTCTCCCGCGGGCCTACGCCTCCGTGCGCGACAACTCCTTCTCCCCCTCCTCCTGCTGGGGCGCCGGCGGCTTGCCCGGCAGGAACAGCGCCACGACGACCGCACCGATCAGGGCGATCCCCGCACCCCACAGCGCGGTGGTGTGCATCGCGTTCAGGAACGCGTCGTAGGCCGGGGTGATGAGGGACTCGCCTCGCGGGCCGAGCTTGTCCGCGACGCCGAGCGTGGCCTCGATGGACTCTCCGGCGGTGTGCCGCAGGGCCGGGGGCAGGACGCCGAGCTTGTCCTCGATGCCCGTGCGGTACGCCGTGGACAGCACCGAGCCGAGGACGGCGATGCCGAGGGCGCCGCCGACCTGCCGGAAGGTGTTGCTGAGCGCGGAGGCGGAGCCGGCCTTCTCGCGGGGCAGGGCCTGCATGATGACGACGCTGACCGGCGTCATGATGTGCGCCATGCCGGCGCCCATCAGGAAGAAGATCACTTCCAGGATCCAGATGGGCGTGTCCGCGTCCAGGGTGGCGAAGGCGGCCAGCATGGCGGCGATGACGACCATGCCGGCCGTGGTCGTGACCCGGTTGCCGAAGCGGTCGACCACCAGCCGGGCCCGCGGCGCGAAGATCAACTGGGCGGCGGCCAGCGGCAGCATCAGCAGACCGGTCTGCAACGGCGAGTAGCCGCGCACGCTCTGCGTGTAGAAGACGGAGAAGAAGGTCACGCCCATCAGCGCGAAGAAGACCAGCGCGATCGCGGAGACGGCGGCCGAGAAGACCTTGTCCCTGAAGTACGTGACGTCTATCGACGGGTGGTCGCTGCGCTTCTCGAACACGACGAAGGCGACGAGCACGGCGACACCGGCACCGATGGTCGCCAGCACCGTCGGGTCGGTGAAGTCGGCGAGCTGGCCGCCCTTGATGATGCCGTAGACGAGCAGCACCAGGCCGACGACGGACAGCACGACGCCGACGGGGTCGATCCGGCCCGGGTTCGGATCGCGCGAGTCGGGCACCAGCCAGAGCATCAGCGCGAGCGCGAGCAGCACGATCGGCACGTTGACGAGGAAGACCGAGCCCCACCAGAAGTGGTCGAGCAGTACGCCGCCGGTGATCGGCCCGATGGCGACGGCGAGGCCGACGCCGCCCGCCCAGATGCCGATGGCCTTGGGCTGCTCCTCACGCTCGAAGACGTTCATGAGGACGGCGAGGGTGGCGGGCATGACGAACGCGGCACCCAGGCCCATCACGGCCCGGAAGGTGATCAGCTCGCCCGGCGAGCCGGAGAACGCGGCGAGCGCGGATCCGAGGCCGAACACGGCGAGGCCACCGATCAGCACCTTCTTGCGGCCCAGTCGGTCGCCGAGCAGCCCGGCGGTGAACAGCAGACCGGCGAAGACGAGGGTGTAGGCGTTGATCGCCCACTCCAGCTCGCTCTGGGTGGCGCCCAGCCCGGTGGGGGCCGGGGTGGAGATCGTCTTGATGGCGACGTTCAGGATCGAGTTGTCGAGCACGACGATCAGCAGGCTGAGCATCAGCACCCCGAGGATCGCCCAGCGGCGCCGGTGCACCGCTTCCGGTACGCGCGGGCCGGTGGGGGCGGCCGGGTCGGCAGGAGGAGTCATGGGTCCGAGCCTAGAGCTGTTTCAATACGAGACCGTCTCGTATTGGAATTCTCTTACCGGGATCTTACGCGGCTTTCGCTTCCGGCTCCGGGGGCGAAACGCACGGGGACGTCCCTCCGGGGCGGAACTCACAGGCGCTCCCCTAGCCCTCGATGGCACGAGGTGCCACCATGGACGTGGTCCGGGGACGCCGTCAGGGCGCCTCGAGATGACGTGTTAGGAGCCGTGCAATGACGCAGCTTCCGGCTGCCCAGACTGCTCAGCCGAAGCCCTCCGACGGCGGCAAGGCGCTGTACGGGGGCAAGGGCACCCGCCGTATCACCGTGCGGGACATCGCCGCCGCCAAGGAGCGCGGCGAGAAGTGGCCGATGCTCACCGCGTACGACGCGATGACCGCGTCCGTCTTCGACGAGGCCGGCATCCCGGTGATGCTCGTCGGCGACTCGGCGGGCAACTGCCACCTCGGGTACGAGACGACCGTGCCCGTCACCCTCGACGAGATGACGATGCTGTCGGCGGCGGTCGTACGGGGCACCTCCCGTGCCCTGATCGTCGGCGACCTGCCCTTCGGCTCCTACCAGGAGGGTCCGGTGCAGGCGCTGCGCTCGGCGACCCGGCTGGTGAAGGAGGCCGGCGTGCAGGCGGTGAAGCTGGAGGGGGGCGAGCGGTCGCACGAACAGATCCGGCTGCTCGTCGAGTCCGGCATCCCGGTCATGGCGCACATCGGCCTGACGCCCCAGTCGGTCAACGCGATGGGCTACCGCGTGCAGGGGCGGGGCGAGGAGGCGGCCCAGCAGTTGCTGCGGGACGCGAAGGCCGTGCAGGACGCGGGCGCGTTCGCGGTGGTGCTGGAGCTGGTCCCCGCGGAGCTCGCCGCCGAGGTGACGCGGGTGCTGCACATCCCGACCGTCGGGATCGGGGCGGGCCCCGAGACCGACGCGCAGGTGCTGGTGTGGACCGACATGCTGGGCCTGACCGGCGGGCGCGTGCCGAAGTTCGTGAAGCAGTACGCCAACCTGCGTGAGGTGATGGGCGACGCGGTGAAGGCGTTCGCCGACGAGGTCGTCGGCGGAACGTTCCCGCAGGAGGAGAACTCCGTCCACTGAGAGCCACAGCGGCACCACGGACAGCCCGTCGGCCTTCCCCCAGCCGACGGGCTGTTCCCTCTTTGCGCCTAAACCGGCGCCGCTCTCGCGGACGTGGTTGCTCGCCGCCGTGGTTCCTCAATCGATGGTTGCGGTGTCCGTCGTCAAGGTGTCGGCGGCCTGTCGGTGGTTTGTCGGTGGACGCTGAGACCGTCTGTCTCATGACGCGAATCGACACACGAACCCGCGGCGCCGCTGTGACCGTGCGGGGGCTGGTGAAGCACTACGGGGAGACCAAGGCTCTGGACGGGGTCGACCTGGAGGTGCGGGAGGGCACCGTGATGGGGGTGCTCGGGCCGAACGGAGCCGGGAAGACCACCCTCGTGCGGATCCTGTCCACGCTGCTGGCGCCCGACTCGGGCCAGGCCACGGTGGCCGGGTACGACGTCGTACGGCAGCCGCGGCAGCTGCGGCGGGTGATAGGCCTCACCGGGCAGTACGCCTCCGTCGACGAGAAGCTCCCCGGGTGGGAGAACCTGTACATGATCGGCCGGCTGCTCGACCTGCCCCGCAAGGAGGCACGCGCGCGTGCCGACGCACTGCTGGAGCGGTTCTCGCTGACCGAGGCCGCCAAGCGGCCCGCCGGCACCTACTCCGGCGGTATGCGGCGGCGGCTCGACCTGGCCGCCTCGATGATCGGGCGGCCCTCCGTCCTCTTCCTCGACGAACCGACCACCGGGCTCGACCCGCGCACCCGCAACGAGGTGTGGGACGAGGTCAAGGCCATGGTCGGCGACGGTGTGACCGTGCTGCTGACCACGCAGTACATGGAGGAGGCCGAGCAGCTCGCCTCCGAGCTGACGGTCGTGGACAAGGGCAAGGTCGTCGCGGGCGGGGGCATCGAGGAGCTCAAGGCCAAGGTCGGCGGGCGGACCCTGCGGATCAGGCCGGCCGACGCCCTGCACCTGCGGCCGCTCGCCGGGTACCTGGACGAGCTCGGCATCACCGGGCTCGCGACCACCACCGTGGACGGCGCCTCCGGCACCCTCCTGGTCCCGATCCTCAGCGACGAGCAGCTGACCGCCGTCGTGGGCGCCGTCGCCTCCCGCGGCATCACGCTCGCCGCCGTCACCACCGAACTGCCCAGCCTGGACGAGGTGTTCCTGTCCCTCACCGGCCACCGTGCCAGTGCCCCGCAGGACGCCACGCCCGCCGAGGACCGCGAGGAGGTCGCCGTATGAGTTCCCACCCGTCGCCCACCACCGCCCCGAACGAGGCGCTTCGCGCCGCCCCTTCGACCCCCCTTCCCACCCCCGCGACGAAGGACGACGCCCGCATCTCGCTGCGCGGGCACGTACGGCACACCAGCGCCCTCGTCCGCCGCAACCTGCTGTGGATCCGCCAGGACCCGGAGTCGATGGCCGACGCGCTGCTGATGCCGGTCATCTTCACCCTGCTGTTCGTGTTCGTCTTCGGCGGCTCGATCGGGCAGGCGCTGGGCGGCGGGCAGGACCGGTACGTGCAGTACGTGATCCCCGGCATGATCGCGATGATGAGCATGACGCTGTCCCAGGGCGTCGGCACCGGCTTCAGCCAGGACTTCAACTCCGGTGTCATGGACCGCTTCCGGTCCCTGCCCATCGGGCGCGGCTCGGTGCTGTTCGCGAAGATCTCGGTGGAACTGCTGCGGATGCTGTTCGCGACAGCGGTCCTCATGATCGTCTCCGTGGCGGTCGGCTTCGACATCACCAACTGGCCCGGACTGTTCGCGGCCGTCGCGCTGTCCACCGCGTTCGCCTCGTCGATCATGTGGGTGTTCCTCACCCTTGGCGTGATCATGAAGAGTGCGCAGTCCGTGCAGGCGATGGGCTTCCTGGTGCTGTTCCCGCTCCAGTTCGGCTCGTCGATCTTCGCGCCGACCACGTCCATGCCGGGCTGGCTCCAGGCCTTCACCGACTACAACCCGCTGTCCACGCTCGCGGACGCCGCGCGCGGTCTGATGGTGGGCGGGCCGGTCGCACACGATCTGTGGGTGACGCTCGGCTGGTCGGTGGCGATCACGGCCGTGATGGCACCCGTCGCGATCCACAAGTTCCGGACCAAGAGCTGACGCGGTCCGGTCCGCGTCAGAGCAGGGCGGCGGCCTCCTCGGTGGACAGGCCGCCGCCCTCGGCGTACGCGGTCTCGTACGCCTGGTCGCCGAGCACCGCCCGGGCGTGCCGCTCCGCCTGCTCACGGGTCTCGTGCTCATGCAACTGGGCCACGTGGGCGGGCGGAAGCTGGGCGTCGAAGGCGCCCAGGCAACGGGCCGCGTCCACGGCGCGCCGCCCGCCGTCGTGGGCGGCCAGTGCCCAGGCGCCGATGACCAGGTAGCCCGAGCGCATATGGGGCGCGATGGCCTCGGACAGCGGGTCCGTGGCCCGCTCGATCCCCTTGCGGATCCGCTCCAGGCACTCCTCGAAGCGTCCCTCGGCGGCGTCCAGCCACGCCTCGGTCCCGAGGATGAACGCGTCGAAGACGATGAAGTGGGCGATACGGAAGTCCTGGCGAAGCCGCCGCAGTTGCTCGCGGGCCTCGGTGACACGGCCCGTCATGCCGAGCCAGCCGGCGAGGAACAGGCGTGCGGCGGGCATGGCCTCGCTGTGCGACTCCTCGTGCTGGGCGATCACCTCGCGCAGCAGCCGCTCGCCGCGTTCGCCCTCGCCGGCCTCCAGCAGGGCACTGCCGAGCCGGGCGGTGAGGACGGCTGCCTGGGCGCGGGCGCCGAGGTGCTCGGCGTGACCGATGGCCGCCTCGTAGTCCGCGGCGCCCAGGGCGTAGCCGCCCCGGCGTTCGTGGGCCTCGGCGCGGGCGGAGAGGGCCTCGGCGGTGCCCCAGGCGTCGCCGAGGCGCCGGTAGATCTCCAGCGACTCGTCGGCGTCACGGGCGGCGTCGCCCGCCCAGTCGGTGCGGTTGGCGAGGAAGTTGGCCCGCATCTGGAGGCCTGCGGCCAGCTCCCAGTCGAAGTCCGGGGCCTGCCGGCAGGTCTGGATGGAGGCGTCGATGATGACGCGCAGCCGGTCCATGTCGCCGGTCAGCATCACGGCGAAGAACCAGAGCAGGCCGGGGAGCCGGCAGTTCTGCGGCAGACCGGGCTCGTAGGTCCGGGCGATGGCGCGCAGCTTCTGCTGGGAGCGCGGGTTCTGCCAGGCGTCCAGCTCGGTGTCCATGCAGGCGAGATGGGCGAGGTGGATACCGCGCCGGGCCTCCGCGAGGACCTCGCCGGTCATCGGGGGCGGGGCGTCGGTGCAGCGCTCCCACACCGCGGTGGCCGGGCGGACGGGCTCGGCGAAGGGGTCGGGGCCGAGCGCCATGACCTCGCGGCACCAGTTGCGCGCCTCGATGCGCAGATCGCGCATCTGCCAGTACCAGACGAGGGACAGCGCCAGGCACAGCGCCTCCTGCTCGTCGCGCAGGGCTACGGCGTGGCGCAGCGCGGTGCGCAGGTTCTCGTACTCCCGCTCCAGCCGGTGGATCGCGGCGAGCTGGCCGGGGCCGCGCAGCAACGGGTCCGTGACGCGGGCGAGTTCACGGAAGTACGTCAGGTGGGCGCGCTCGGCGTCGGCGCGCCGGCCGGACTCGTCCAGCCGTTCGGCGGCGTACTCGGCGACGGTCTCCAGGAGCCGGTAGCGCATCTCCCCGTCGGCCGAGCCGGCGGGCGGGGCGGCCACGACCAGGGAGCGGTCGACGAGGGAGCCGAGTGCCTCCAGGGCGGCCGGTCCGCACACCGCCTCGGCGGCGGGCAGGTCGCAGCCGCCGGCGAACACCGACAGCCGCCGCAGGACGTCGCGTTCGTCCTCGTCGAGCAGCTCCCAGGACCAGTCGACGACGGCTCTCAGGGTCTGCTGGCGGGGCAGGACGGTGCGGCTTCCCGAGGTGAGGAGGCGGAAGCGGTCGTCGAGCCGGTCGGCGATCTGGCGGGGGGTGAGCATCCGCAGCCGGGCGGCGGCGAGTTCGATGGCCAGCGGCAGGCCGTCGAGGCGCCGGCAGATCTCGGCGCACGCCCCGGGATCGTCCTCGATCCGGAAGCCGGGCCGGGCCGCCGCGCCCCGCTCGGCGAGCAGCCGCAGCGCGACCGGCTCGGGCAGCGGCTCCACCGGGCGGAGCAACTCCCCCGGTACGCCGAGGGGTTCACGGCTGGTGGCCAGGACGGTGAGGTCGGGGCAGCGCGCCAGCAGCTCCTCGGTGAGGCGGGCGGCGGCGTCGGCGACGTGCTCGCAGTTGTCGAGGATCAGCAGCATGCGGGGCCGGGAGCAGTGCTCGGCGAGCCGCTCGACGGGGTCGTCGAGTCGGTCGGCGACGGCGGCGCGGATGCCCTCGGCGCCGGCGCCGTACAGCACGGTCTCCCGGGCTCCGACGGCGGTGAGCACAGCCTCGGGGACGGCGTCGGGGTCGTCGACCGGGGCGAGTTCGGCCAGCCACACGCCGCCGGGCATGGCCTCGCGCACGGACTCGGCGGCCTCCTGCGACAGGCGGGTCTTCCCGGCACCGCCGGGTCCGAGCAGGGTGACCAGCCGGGCCGCCGCGAGATCCCCGCGGATGGTCTCGATGTCGGTTTCCCTGCCGATGAAGGAGGTGAGGCGGGCGCGGAGGTTGCCGACGGACGCGCCCGGCCCCTGGGGGGCGGGCACGGGGACGGGAACGCCCCCGAGGCTCAACAACTCGGCGTGCAGGGACCGCAGTTCCGGCCCCGGGTCGGTGCCGAGACGGTCGGCGAGGAGGCGCCGGACGTCCTCGTAGGCGTCCAGTGCCTCGGCCGCACGGCCGGCGTCCCGCAGGGCGCGCAGACGCAGGGTCTGGAGGGGCTCGTCCAGGGGGTGGCCGTCGCACAGGGCGGTCAGTTCCGGCAGGGACTGCCCGGCCCGGCCGAGGGCGAGGGCGGCGGTGTGGCGGGCGCGCAGCACGTCCAGGCGGCGGGTGTCCCGGCGGGCCGCCTCGGCGGTGCGGTCGGGCAGGTCGGCGAGGGCGGGGCCGCGCCACAGGGCGAGAGCGTCGTCGAGGACCACGGCCGCCTTGGCGGGGTCGCCGTCGGCCAGCGCGCGCAGTCCCTCGCCGGCCAGCCGCTCGAACCGGTGCAGGTCGACGTCGTCGGGGGCGGCCGCGAGCCGGTACCCGCCCTCGACGGAGGCGATCGCGTCAGCGCCGAGCGCCCGCCGCAACCGCCCGACCAGCGCCTGCAGCGCGCCGGGCGCGTCGGCGGGCGGCTGCCCGCCCCACACCTCGTCGACGAGCAGTCCCGCGGGCACGGTCCGTCCGGCCCGCAGCGCGAGCACGGTCAGCAGCGCGCGCAGCCGCGCCCCACCGACCGAAACGACCGTCCCGTCGGTGCGGAGTGCCTGTGTGGTGCCGAGGATGCGGTAGTGCACGGGCTCATTGTCTCCGGTGTACAGGGCGGGTCACGACGGTTGACTGCGCGGCGGGTTGGTCAGGGGCGGGTGCGGGGGACATCAGGGTCATCGGCGGCGCGGGCCGGTCAGGGGGGCATCGGGGTCATCGGCGGCGCGGGCAGGGGCGGGGCCGTTCACGGACCGGCACCGGGCGCCGCAGTCACGGCGGCCGGTCACGGCAGACCCCTCGGACCGGCGTGAGAGCCCCGGAGCCGCCACGGCCACGCCGGACACGGCAGGACCCTTCACGGACCACCGCGAGGCGCCGCGGCAGCCGGACACCGCAGGACCCTTCACGGACCACCGCGGGGCGCGGAGCCACAACGGCCGGACACGGCAGGACCCTTCACGAACCGGCACAAGACACCGAAGCCCCCAGCCACGCCGGACACGGCAGAGCCCTCGGACCGATGCGCGGGGCGCCAAAGCCACCGTCACACCGGACACGGCAGAGCCGCTCACCCACCCACACGGGACGCCCAAGCCACAACGGCCCGGCGTGGCAGGACCCTTCACGAACCGGCACAAGACACCGAAGCCCCCAGCCACGCCGGACACGGCAGAGCCCTCGGACCGATGCGCGGGGCGCCAAAGCCACCGTCACACCGGACACGGCAGAGCC
>NZ_JBEXSH010000180.1:0-12177 GCF_040613555.1 Streptomyces sp. NPDC006265 | reverse complement strand
GTCAGCGGCAGTAGGTGTCCTTGCGGGGCCGTTCCCCGGTGGCCAAGAAGCGGGAGACGAGGGTGTCGCCGCACGCGGTGCCGTTGTCCAGGTAGGCGCCGTGGCCGGTGGCGTCGTTCATGACCATCACCGCTCGCGATCCCAGGGCCTCGCGCAGCTTCAGCGCGCCACTGAGAGGCGTTCGACCGGGACTTCTGGAGCAGCGAGCCGGGGGAGCGGTATCTCCTGGCGCAGCGGCAGCGGCAGCGGCAGCGGCAGCGGCAGCGGCAGTGGCAGCGGCGTGTGGGCGCGGGGTGGAGATACGGCGGCTCTTCGTCGTGGACGAGGAGAGCGAGGTCACCGAGGGCCTCAAACGGCTGTGTGACGGTCACAGGGCACTCGGGATCGACGTGCGCATCGCCGTTGACGGCGCTGGGGCCGACTGCCTGGGTGAGCGCGCTGCCGGACTTCGTCGTCTTCGACGGGGTGCTGAGCTATGAGACCGAGCCGGATCTGCGGGGCGCGCCGGTCAGGACCACGCTGAACGCGAGGCCTGGGCATGTCCAGGAGCGGATCAGCTGTTCAACGACACTCAAGATGCCTATGTGGGCGGTGGGTTGAGGGCATGCTGTGTGCCGATGGATTCGGACGCATGTCTGCGCGACTGTGGTGTTCGTAGGCGGCGACACCTTGCCGATGGGGAGGGCATGCGAAGGCCCTCCCGAAGATCTCTTGGCCGAGTCCGGGAGGGCCGTGAAGCGCACGGAGGCGCCGGTGCTCACGGTAGAGGCGGACGCGGTCAGGGTCGAGGCCCGGCTGAGAGCGGGCGAAGTCGAGTGTCCGGATTGCGGGGGTGTGCTCGCGCCGTGGGGCTGGGCGAGGCATCGCGTGCTGCGGGACGCGAAGGGTGTGGTGAGGGTGCGTCCGCGGCGGGCCCGCTGTGCGGGTTGTGGGGGTTCGCATGTGCTTCTCCCGGTGTTCGTGCTGGTCAGGCGGGTGGACTTGGCGGACGTGATCGGGTCCGCGCTGGTGGCGAAGGCGGCCGGGGCCGGTGCGAGGACGATCGCCGCGGCTCTGGGCCGGCCGGTGGACACGGTGCGGGGCTGGCTGCGGCGGTTCGGACAACGGGCTGAGCACGTTCGCGTGTACTTCACCGTGCTGCTGGTCGACACCGGGCCCGATCCGATCCCGCCCGCCGTGTCGGTGAGCGTCTTCGCCGACGCGGTGTCCGCGGTGGTCGGGGCCTGGAGGGCCGCGGCCTCGCGCTGGCCGGACATCGGTGAGGTGTCGCCGTGGCAGCTGGCCGCGGCCACCAGCCGGGGACGGTTGCTGTCGCCGAGATGGCCGTGATCGTCGATCAACCAGGCCGTCGCCCGCATCTCCTGGTGCATCGCCGAACGCTCCATCGGCGTGGTCACCGGCGAGGTCGGCGCCGGCAAGACCGTCTCCGTCCGCACCTGCCTGGACGCCCTCGACCCGTCGAAATACAGCGTCGTCTACATCCCCAACCCGATGATCGGGGTCCGCGGCATCCACGAAGTGATCGTGAACACCTTCGGCCAGACCCCCTCCCACCTGGGCTCCCGTCTGACCGTCCAGACCGGCAAGGTCCTCCTGGCCGAACGCGAGGAACGCGGACGCACCCCCGTCCTCGTCGTCGACGAGGCCCACCTGATGTCCTACGAACAGCTGGAATCCATCCGCATGCTCACCAACCAGGGCATGGACCAGGACTCCCCGCTGTCCTGCCTGCTGGTCGGCCAGCCCACCCTCAGACGCACCATGAAACTCGCCGTCCTCGCAGCCCTGGAACAGCGCACCGCCCTGCGCTACACGATGCCGGGCATGACCTCCACCGAGACCACCAGCTACGTCGCCCACCACCTGAAGATCGCCGGGCGTCCGGACCAGCTGTTCACCGAGGACGCACTCACGCTGATCCACACGACCTCGCGCGGCTACCGGCGGGCGGTCAACAACCTCTCCCTGCAGGCCCTCGTCGCCGCGTTCGCCACCGGCAAGAACCTCGTCGACGAGGCCGCCGCCCGCGCGTCCGTGAGCGAGGTGGTCGGCGACTGAGAACTCCTCTCGTCCGGCCGGGAATCGGTAGCCGGACTTGCGGACCGACCACCGGGTTTGCAGGCTTCGCTCCGGGTGCGCACGGTCGCGGGTGCGCATGCTCCGATGTGGGGCGGATGTCAGCAGGAAGGAAGGCCAACCATGATCCTCCCGAAGGTCAGAGACCCTCGCTTCGTGACGATCCGCCGCGGTGGGACCCTCACCGATTCGGATCACCATCTCCTCGCCCTTTGGGCGGCAGCCTGCGCGGAGCACGTCCTTGACCTCTTCGAGTCGGCTCAGCCCGAGGACCCACGGCCACGCCAGGCGATCGAGCATGCCCGCGCCTGGGTGCGTGGCGAGGTCAAGATGATGCAGGCCCGCGCGGCAGGCGGCCATGCAATGGGCGCGGCCCGAGACCTGCGTGGCGCAGCACGGCATGCCGCCTACGCCGCCGGCCAGGCCGCAGTCGTCGCCCACGTCGCCGCGCACGAACTCGGTGCGGCCGCCTATGCGATCAAGGCCGCACGCGCTGCCGCACCAAAAGACGAGAGTGAGGCCGCGGGGCGACTCGAGTGCCAGTGGCAGCGCGACCAGCTCCCGGAGGCGATTCGCGAGCTCGTACTTGACGACCAGCGATTGCGCAACGACATCTGCTGGTCGGTGTTTGACTGCTGAGGCTGATCCACCGGCACCTTGCCGAAGAAAACGACACCTCACCGACGACGGCCCCGCCGGAACACCAACCGGCGGGGCTTCGCCGTCAGAGTTCGTCGGCATCGTGAACGCCGCCCTCGTCGGCATTTTCAACGCCGGGCAACAATCAGCCGTTTCGTGGACCTGTGGGAGGCGGCTGCCCCTGGCCGCTGGATGAAGGGCTGTCGTGGCGGACCTGGAGCTCTTGGGCGCAGTGGGACGTGTGGGGGCGGTTCCGGCCGGGGGCGATGGGCGGACCTGTGGGTTCGGCCGGCCCCAACGCTCCAGTCGGGGGCCGCGTCTTCGAGGTCTACGAGGTCCCCTCATCGGCTGGGTTCCCCTTCGGGCGCCGCAGCATGAAGACGTCGATCGCGTCCTGCGTCTGCACCGTGAAACCGTGGCGCTCGTAAAGCCGGGCGGCCGGGCTGCCCCGGAGGACGTTCAACCGGACGAGGTCGCCGCAGGTGTCCGTCCTGGCCAGCAGGGTCCGGAGGACCGCCGACCCCAAGCCCTGGCCCTGGAGCGCCGGGGTGAGGTAGAAGTGCTCCAGCCGGAGGCAGTCCTCGGCCGGGCGCAGGGCGATACTGCCCGCGAAGGTGCCGGCCGACACGATGATCGACGTGTGCTGCGGGGAGAAGCCGTCCCGCAGGCGCTGCCTGACCCGGTGTTCGTCGTAACGGCCCAGCCGCTCCAGGTCCGGGCGCATCACCACGGCCCGAAGTTCCGCTATCGCCTCGACATCCGCCGGCCGCGCGGGGCGGATGTCCCATTCCGGTTCCAGGTGACCCTCTGACGTTCCCACGGCCGGATTGTTTCAACGGCTCGTGGCGTCCTCTCGTCCGCGGTCTCCCCTAACACCCCGCTGCGTGCCGCTTTTCGTCGATCGGCTGCCTGCCCAACCGATCGAGAACCCCCCGGTTTGCGACGTCCCGTGCCGAACCCCTTTGTGTCGCAGCGCAGTTGTAGGGCACAGCTCTCTCCGAAGTGCAGTCGCGGAGCGTCATCATGCAGATGCAAAGAGTGAAACCCTGGAAGGAAGGGGAGCACGGTGGAGGCACGACACTCGGCGCTCTGCGCCGAAGAAGCGGAGGACGCGGTGAAAGAATTGCGGGCAGAACTCGCCAATGCCGGAATTATCCTGCTCTCATGGGGGCTTGAGCCGGTGAGCCTTGTGCGGGAAGCGCCCTGCCCGCTCGTCGAATCGGCCCGGCGTTCCCCGGCGGGCGCCCGGCGGCTCGCGGCGGTGCGGCGATGAAGCCTCCCGTCGGCGCGTATGTCGTGGACACCCGCAGCGGACGCATCGGCATCGTCATGGGGCACGAGGGGCCCTACGTGCAGCTGCGGCCGTACGGGGGCGGCCGGGAGTGGGACGCCGACCCCGGGGCCGTCCGGCACGCCACCCCGGCCGAGCGGCTGCGCGCGGCCACCGCGTACGCCAACGCCCGCAGCAGGGGTGAGGTCCCTTGACGTGACGACCCTGCCAGAATGGCTCCATGAGTCTGTTCCGCGACGACGGCATCGTGCTGCGCACCCAGAAGCTGGGTGAGGCGGACCGGATCATCACGCTGCTCACGCGCGGTCACGGACGGGTGCGCGCGGTGGCCCGGGGTGTGCGCCGGACGAAGTCGAAGTTCGGTGCGCGTCTCGAGCCGTTCTCACATGTCGACGTGCAGTTCTTCGCCAAGGGGAGCGAGCTGATCGGGCGGGGGCTGCCGCTGTGCACCCAGAGCGAGACCATCGCGCCGTACGGCGGCGGGATCGTCACCGATTACGCCCGGTACACGGCCGGCACCGTCATGCTGGAGACCGCCGAGCGCTTCACCGACCATGAGGGGGAGCCGGCCGTGCAGCAGTACCTGCTGCTGGTCGGCGGGCTGCGGACCCTCGCCCGGGGCGAGCACGCACCGCACCTCGTGCTCGACGCGTTCCTGCTCCGCTCCCTCGCCGTCAACGGGTACGCCCCGAGTTTCACCGACTGCGCGAAGTGCGGGATGCCCGGGCCCAACCGGTTCTTCTCGGTCGCGTCGGGCGGATCCGTCTGCGTGGACTGCCGCGTGCCCGGCAGCGTCGTACCCTCGCCCCAGGCCCTGGAACTCCTCGGCGCCCTGCTTACGGGAGACTGGGAGACCGCGGACGCGTGCGAGGCGCGCTACGTCCGGGAGGGCAGCGGGCTGGTGTCCGCGTATCTGCACTGGCACATGGAGCGCGGGCTGCGCTCCCTGCGCTACGTCGAGAAGTAGCGCGGCGGCCGAGCGGCACGGAACGGACCGGCGCGGAACAGAGCAGCACGGAAACAAGCGAGCACGAGGAGACGAGACACACATGGCCGTACGCGGGATCCTGGGGCGCCAGCGCCGGGAGTACAGGACGCCGGAGCCGCACCCGTCCGGCGCGCGGCCCCCGAAGATCCCCGGGGAGTTCGTACCGCAGCATGTGGCGATCGTCATGGACGGCAACGGCCGCTGGGCCAAGGACCGGGGGCTGCCGCGCACCGAAGGCCACAAGGTCGGTGCCGAGCGCGTGCTGGACGTGCTCCAGGGGGCCGTCGAGATGGGCGTGGGCGCCATCTCCCTGTACGCCTTCTCCACCGAGAACTGGAAGCGGTCGCCGGACGAGGTGCGCTTCCTGATGAACTTCAACCGGGACTTCATCCGCAAGACCCGCGACCAGCTCGACGAGCTGGGCATCCGGGTGCGCTGGGTGGGCCGCATGCCCAAGCTGTGGCGCTCGGTCGCCAAGGAGCTCCAGATCGCCCAGGAGCAGACCAAGGACAACGACCGGCTGACCCTGTACTTCTGCATGAACTACGGGGGCCGGGCCGAGATCGCCGACGCGGCCAAGGCCATGGCGGAGGACGTGAAGAGCGGGAAGCTCGACCCCTCCAAGGTCAGCGAGAAGACCTTCGCCAAGTACATGTACTACCCGGACATGCCGGACGTGGACCTGTTCCTGCGGCCCAGCGGCGAGCAGCGCACCTCCAACTACCTGATCTGGCAGAGCGCCTACGCCGAGATGGTCTTCCAGGACGTGCTGTGGCCGGACTTCGACCGGCGTGACCTGTGGCGGGCCTGTCTGGAGTTCGCCTCGCGGGACCGCCGTTTCGGCGGGGCGATCCCGAACGAGGAGCTGCTGGCCATGGAGGGCGAGCAGCCGTAACCCGCCAGGCCCGGCAGCCTCCCCGTCGCCGTCGCCGCTGTGGCCCGGCAGACTCCTTCAGTGGCAGCCGGGCCGCGGCGGCGGTGTCCTGGGGGCGTGGACTCCACCGCCGTCGGCGCCCCGGCCGACCACGAAACAGGCCGGGTCTTCATCGCGGCCTGGTCGGCCCAGTTCCGCATCGGCGATCCTGTCCGGAACGGTCTTCCTCGCCCCGGCCGTGATGGTGGCCTGCTCGGGGCCCATCGGCGCCTGGCTGTCCGCCCGGATGCGTGCCACCAGCGTCATGGCCCTGGCCGGGACCATCGCCGGCACCGGCATGATCGGCTTGAGCGTCGCCTGGTCCTGGTGGTTCTACCTGCCCGTGTTCACCTGGTGCGCGCTCGGGCTCGGCCTGGGCTGGACCTTCGCCAGTGTCGCCACCCAGCAGGTCGTCCCGCCCGCCCGCGCCGGAGAGGCTTCGGGCGTCGTCCTCACCGCCCTCGTCACGCTCGGCGCCATCGGCCTGGCGGCCGTGGGGCGGCGGCCATCACCTCGCTCACCCCCGAGACCGGCCCGGAAGACGCCTACGACCTCATCCTGCGCGTAGGCGGCGCCGTGATCCTGGCCTCCACCACCCTGTCCCTGCTCGTCCGCCGCAGGCTCGCGCCCCGGGGCTCGGTGCCCTCCGCCTGAGACGAGCGCTCGGCAACGCCCCTCAGGGGCGCGGGGAACTGCGCGACAAGCCACAACCCACCCGCACCCGAGGACCGAACGCACCCCCACGGCGCCCAACCGCTCAACCGCCTGAGGCCCCCGCGCAGTCGGCGCACGTGCCGAAGATCTCCACCGTATGAGCCACATTCACATAGCCGTGCTCCGCGGCGATGGAGTCGGCCCACTTCTCCACGGCCGGGCCCTCGACCTCGACGGCCTTGCCGCACCCGCGGCACACGAGGTGGTGGTGATGGTCGTCGGTGGAACAACGCCGGTAGACCGACTCGCCGTCGGCCGTGCGCAGGACGTCGACCTCACCGGCGTCGGCGAGCGACTGCAGGGTGCGGTAGACCGTGGTGAGCCCGACCGAGTCGCCCTTGTGCTTGAGCATGTCGTGCAGTTCCTGCGCGCTGCGGAACTCGTCGACCTCCTGCAGGGCCGCCGCCACGGCGGCCCGCTGCTTGGTGGCGCGGCCCTTCACGGACGGTCCAGCGGTCGTCACCGTTGCCTCCCTACGTCTGCCTTGCCCGGGCCATTGTGCCAGCCCGGGGTGGGGGCGGTCAGACGCCGACTTCGTCGGCCGCCGCCCGGCTGCCCGGGATCGCGCACTCCGCGGGGTCGGTCGTCGTGTCCGAGACCGCCGTCGCGCGGGCGCGGCGGCGGGCCAGCGGGGCCGCGAGCGCCGTCAGCACGATGAACGCGCCGATGGTCAGCAGCACGATCGTCGCGCCGGGCGGCACGTCCTGGTAGTACGAGGTGACGGTGCCGCCGATCGTCACGCTCACGCCGATGGCCACGGCGATCGCGAAGGTGGCGGCGAAGCTGCGGCCGATCTGCTGCGCGGCCGCGACCGGCACCACCATCAGCGCGCTGACCAGCAGCAGCCCGACCACCCGCATCGCCACCGTCACCGTGACGGCCGCGGTGACGGCCGTCAGCAGGTTCAGCACGCGTACCGGCAGGCCCGTCACCCGGGCGAACTCCTCGTCCTGGCTGACCGCGAACAGCTGCCGCCGCAGGCCGATGGTGACCAGGACGACGAACGCGGCCAGGACGCAGATCGCGGTGACGTCCGACTCGGACACCGTCGACAGGGAGCCGAACAGGTACGACGTCAGGTTGGCGTTGGAGCCCGTCGGCGCGAGGTTGATGAACATCACACCGCCGGCCATGCCGCCGTAGAACAGCATCGCGAGGGCGATGTCGCCGCGGGTCTTGCCGTACCAGCGGATCAGCTCCATGAGGACCGCGCCGAGGACGGAGACGAAAGTCGCCATCCACACCGGGGACCAGGTCAGCAGGAAGCCGAGGCCGACGCCGGTCATCGCGACGTGGCCGATGCCGTCGCCCATCAGGGCCTGGCGGCGCTGGACCAGGTAGATCCCCACCGCGGGGGCCGTGATGCCGACCAGGACGGCGGCGAGCAGGGCCCGCTGCATGAAGGCGTAGTCGAGGAAGTCCATCAGCTCAGCAGTCCCGTGCGGATCGGTTCGGCGCCCGCCGGTGCGTGCGGGTGCACGTGGTCGTGGCCGGGCAGGGCGTGCTGTCCGACGGCCTTCGGGGGCGGGCCGTCGTGGACGACACAGCCGTCGCGCAGGACGACCGCCCGGTCGATGAGGGGCTCCAGGGGGCCCAGCTCGTGCAGCACGAGCAGCACGGTCGTGCCCTGGGAGACCTGCTCGCGCAGCGTGTGCGCGAGGACCTCCTGGCTGGCCAGGTCGACACCGGCCATCGGCTCGTCCATGATCAGCAGCTCGGGTTCGGAGGCGAGCGCACGGGCGATGAGGACGCGCTGGTGCTGGCCGCCGGAGAGGGCGTCGACCGAGTCCTTGGCCCGGTCGGCCATGCCGACGAGGTCCAGGGCGCGTCGTACGGCCGCGTGGTCGGCCTTGCGCAGGACGCCGAAGCGAGCCCGGGACAGGCGGCCGGAGGAGACCACCTCGGTCACCGTGGCGGGCACGCCGCCGGCGGCCGTGGTGCGCTGAGGGACGTAGCCCACGCGGTGCCAGTCGCGGAACCGCCCGCGGTCCGTGCCGAACAGCCGGATCTCGCCGGCGCCGGTCTGCACCTGGCCGATGATGCTGCGGACGGCCGTGGACTTGCCCGAGCCGTTCGCGCCGAGCAGGGCGACGACCTCGCCGCTGCGCACGGTGAGGTCGATGCCGCGCAGCACGGGGCGCGAGCCGAGGTCCGCGCGGACGCCGCGCAGGGATACGACGGGCTCGGTCATGCCGTCCTCCGATGGGTCGATCACTTGGCTCCCAGGGCCGCCTGGAGGGCCTTGAGGTTGGATTCCATGACCTGGAAGTAGTCGTCGCCGCGGGACGTGTCCGTGATGCCCTCCAGGGGATCGAGGACGTCCGTCTTCAGGTTCGCGTCGCGGGCCAGGGTCTTCGCGGTCTTGTCGGAGACCAGTGTCTCGTAGAAGACGGTGGTGACGCCGTCGGCCTTCGCCTCCTGCTGGAGCTCCCGGACGCGGGCGCCGCTGGGCTCGCTGTCGGGGTCGACGCCGGAGATGGCCTCCTGGGTGAGGCCGTAGCGCTCGGCGAGATAGCCGAAGGCCGCGTGGTTGGTGAAGAAGACCTTGGACTTCGTGTTCTTCAGGCCGTTCTCGAAGTCGCCGTCGAGGCTCTTCAGCTTCGTGACCAGGGCTTCGGTGTTCTTCTTGTAGTCGGCCGCGTGGTCCGGGTCGGCCTTCTCGAAGGCCTTGCCGACGCCCTGGGCGATCTCGGCGTACTTCACCGGGTCGAGCCAGACGTGCGGGTCGCGGCCGTGCTCGTCCTCCTCGGAGTGGCCTTCCTCGGAGTGGTCCTCCTCGCCCTCGTGGGTGTGGCCGCCGGTGCCGTGGTCCTCGAGGTGGGTCAGGCCGGCCGCGTCGATCTTGGTCTTGATGCCGGTCTGGCCGACGGCCTCGTCGACGGCGGGCTGGAGGCCCTTGAGGTAGAGCGCCGCGTCGGCCCCCTCCAGCTGAGCGCGCTGCTTGGTGCTGATCTCCAGGTCGTGCGGCTCCTGGCCGGGCTCCGTCAGGCTCGTGACGTTCGCGTGGGCGCCGCCGATCTGCTCGGCGAGGAAGGCCATCGGATAGAACGACGCGACGACGTCGAACTTGTCCGTGTTGCCCGAGGCCGCACTGTCGCTGGAGCAGGCGGTCAGAGCGCCGAGGCCGAGAGAGGCGGCCGCGGCGGCGGGTATGAGGCGTCGTCGTACGTTCATGACACTCATTTTCAACAAATATGGAAACCGTTGTCAACAAACGCCCCTGACCGGGACCTCGAGGGCGCCCGAGGGGGAGCGATTTGATTGAGGGGCCGTCCCCGCCGGTAACCTGAAGCATTCGCTGGAAGCAACTCGCTTCGCCCGCCCGTCTCCCGACCGCCACCCCTCATCGAGGCGCTTCCGCGCCGCACCGTCAGTATTCGTCGTCGTAATGAAGAGAGCACCGTGGCCGCCGACAAGATCGACACCATCGTCAGCCTGAGCAAGCGCCGTGGCTTCGTATTCCCCTGTAGTGAGATCTACGGCGGCCAGCGCGCCGCTTGGGACTACGGCCCCCTGGGTGTCGAGCTCAAGGAGAACCTCAAGCGCCAGTGGTGGCGCTACATGGTCACGTCGCGCGAGGACGTCGTGGGCATCGACTCGTCCGTGATCCTGGCCCCCGAGGTCTGGGTCGCCTCCGGTCACGTCGCCACCTTCACGGACCCGCTGACCGAGTGCACCTCCTGCCACAAGCGGTTCCGCGCGGACCACCTGGAGGAGGCCTACGAGGAGAAGAAGGGCCGCGCCCCGGAGAACGGCCTCCTCGACGTCAACTGCCCCAACTGCGGCAACAAGGGCCAGTTCACCGAGCCCAAGCAGTTCTCGGGCCTGCTGTCCACCCACCTCGGCCCGACCCAGGACTCCGGCTCCGTCGCCTACCTGCGGCCCGAGACCGCGCAGGGCATCTTCACCAACTTCTCCCAGGTGCAGACCACCTCGCGCCGCAAGCCGCCGTTCGGCATCGCCCAGA
Organism: Streptomyces sp. NPDC006265; assembly: GCF_040613555.1. Taxonomy (NCBI): domain Bacteria; kingdom Bacillati; phylum Actinomycetota; class Actinomycetes; order Kitasatosporales; family Streptomycetaceae; genus Streptomyces; species Streptomyces sp. NPDC006265. The sequence goes on along the minus strand of NZ_JBEXSH010000180.1, from coordinate 1,589 downwards.
TGGGCAAGTCCTTCCGCAACGAGATCACGCCCGGCAACTTCATCTTCCGCACCCGCGAGTTCGAGCAGATGGAGATGGAGTTCTTCGTCAAGCCGGGCGAGGACGAGACGTGGCAGGAGTACTGGATGGAGCAGCGCTGGAACTGGTACACCGGCCTCGGTATGCGCGAGGAGAACATGCGGTGGTACGAGCACCCGAAGGAGAAGCTCTCCCACTACTCCAAGCGCACCGCCGACATCGAGTACCGGTTCTCCTTCGGCGGCAGTGAGTGGGGCGAGCTCGAGGGTGTGGCCAACCGCACCGACTACGACCTCGGCGCCCACTCCAAGGCCTCCGGCCAGGACCTCACCTACTTCGACCAGGAGGCCGGCGAGCGCTGGACTCCGTACGTCATCGAGCCCGCGGCCGGCGTCGGCCGCGCGATGCTGGCGTTCCTGCTGGACGCCTACATCGAGGACGAGGCCCCCAACGCCAAGGGCAAGATGGAGAAGCGCACCGTGCTGCGCCTCGACCACCGCCTCGCCCCGGTGAAGGTCGCTGTGCTGCCGCTGTCCCGCAACCCGGAGCTCTCCCCGAAGGCCAAGGGCCTGGCCCAGGCGCTCCGGCAGAACTGGAACATCGAGTTCGACGACGCCGGGGCCATCGGCCGCCGCTACCGCCGCCAGGACGAGATCGGTACGCCGTTCTGCGTGACCGTCGACTTCGACACGCTCGAGGACAACGCGGTCACCGTCCGTGAGCGCGACACGATGAAGCAGGAGCGCGTCTCCCTCGACCAGATCGAGGGCTACCTGGCGTCCCGTCTGATCGGCTGCTGACCGCCGTTCGCCGTGCCACGGTGCCGGGTTCCTCCTCGGAGGGGCCCGGCACCGCCGCGTTTCACAGGTCCGGGTCGACGTAGACCGCCGCGTGGTCCGAGGCGCGGTTCCACTTCGAGGTGACGGTGTCGAAGGACTTGAGATCGTCATGGCGCGCTCCCTCGGGCGGCGCAGAGTTCCGCGCGGCCCGTGGGCGGACGCCGCCGGGGAGACCGCTCACCGGCACTTTCCATTGTCCGAGCGGCTGTGAACTGAGTCGAACGGTGGGGCCCTTGGGGTCGCTGAGGTGGGGGGGATTGGTCCCGTAGCGCCGGGGCCGATTGGTCCTGTTCCCGGGCGGCAGGGGCGCGTCAGGGTGAGGGCATGAGCATCGCGTTCCTGCTGACCACCCTTGTCGTCGTCGCCACGCCGGGCACCGGCGTCGTCCACACCCTGGCCGCCGCGCTCTCCCGGGGGCGTCGCGCGAGCGTCGTCGCGGCCGTCGGCTGCACGCTCGGGACCGTGCCGCACCTGCTGGCCACCGTCACCGGCGTCGCCGCGCTGCTGCACGCGAGCGCGACCGCCTTCCAGGCGCTCAAGTACGCGGGGGTCGCCTACTTGCTGTACATGGCGTGGGCGACGGTGCGGGACAAGGAGGCGCTCGTGGTGGCGGAGCGGGAGGCGGCCCCGGAGGTGTCGGCGCGGCGGGTAATCGTGCGCGGAGTGCTGATCAACATCCTCAACCCGAAGCTGACGATCTTCTTCTTCGCGTTCCTCCCGCAGTTCGTGAGC
>NZ_JBEXSH010000179.1:0-12256 GCF_040613555.1 Streptomyces sp. NPDC006265 | reverse complement strand
GGTCCAGGTCGTACCGGAGGGGCAGGGAACCGAGGGGCGTACGTTGATCGCCTGGGCCTCCTCCGCCGGGAAGAGCACGGCTGCGAAGACGCCGCACACAAGGGCAGCCCACACGGCGATGCCGCGGGGCCCGCCGAGAAGAGTACGCACAAGAACTCCTTGATTTTCCATGGTCGGGTACAGCTGAGAACAGACATCCGTGACGGGCATCAACGACCAACCCGCCGTATCCGCGGGTGTGTTGCGTCGGACGTGGCCGGAGGAAAGAGAGCCCGACGGGTGCCGAACGACCCCCTTGCCGCGCAAGCTGCCTGCCGGACTCCTATACTCACCGTCGGTAGCAGTCGCCTCGACACAACCGATGAGGGCGTGTGACGTGCCACAGTTTCCGGCCTTCGATGTCATGACGGCGACCTGCCCGTCCCGTACCTCGCTCGCCCGCATCGCCAACAAGTGGACGGCCATGGTGGTCATCGCGCTCAGCGTCGGCCCCATGCGCTTCCGCGACCTACGCACCAGCGTCGACGGCATCAGCGCCAAGGTCCTCACCGAAACGCTCCGGGACCTGGAACGGGACGGCCTCGTCACGCGGCACGTGTACGGCGAGGTCCCGCCCCGGGTCGAGTACGAGTTGACCGCACTGGGGCGCACTCTGTACGCCCCGCTTCAGGCACTGGCCCTGTGGGCCGAGGAACACTTCAGCAAGGTGCTCGCGGCACGCGAGAGCTACGACGCACGCCAGTGAGCGTGACTGGTCACCACAGGTGACGATGTGACGAAACGTCAGCAGTGGATTCCTCGGCGCCGAGATGGCCGCCACGGTTCGCGCGCCCGGAGTTTGCCGGACGCGTTCGCCTGGAAAGGGTGCGCGGGGCCTACTGCCCCCAGAAGGCGTCCTCGGCCACCTGGTCGCCGGAGAACAGCCACATCTCGACGATCTTGCCGTCCTGGAGGCGCAGGACATCCACGCCGTCCATGCTCATGGACCCGTCCTCGCGCCGCCCGGCGAAGTGGATCGAGGCGGCCACCATGTCGCCGTTGCCCATGAGAGCGTGGACCGTGTCGATGGCGAAGGAGCCCTGACTGGCCTCCATCATCCCGCCGAGCATCGCGAAGACGGCGTCGCGGCCCTTGCGCTCACCGGAAAACTGGTTGGCGCCCGGCTGATGCCAGACGATCTCCTCGCCCAGAAGCTCGCCCACCTTGGCCAGGTCGCCCTTCTGAACGGCCTGGAAGTACTCACGCGCGATGTCGACGTTCTTGCTGGTCATGACAACACTCCTTACGCCTCTGGCATGGAGGCAGTACGACTACCGGTACGGGTTGGATGCGAGGCGACGTGCGCGACTCGGGACGGATCAACGACGCGCAGTCAGGTTTCGCCAGACGGTGTTCCTCAGGCACTGCCCCGAGCTTCGTCTACGGCCTGCCGACCGCCGAGGAGAGCCGGACCATGCGATGCGCGCCCTCTTGATCGGCAGCAGGTCGACGACGTTGCAAGTAGACATGCGCCGCGGCCAGCGAGCCCTTCGCCATGGGTCCCACGATCGGCTTTAGCGCGAACGTCCCCTCGGTGGCCGCCATCGGACCGCCGAACATCTCGCCGATCCTGACTGCGGGGGTTGACCTCATGGTCGAGCCCTCTCCTTCGGCGAGTTCTCCCTGCTGCACCTCCATACTCACCATCGAGAGCCAGTCACCTCAACGTAACCAATGGAATGACGTGACCCACGTCACATGCCATTCCGGCGTTGCCGACGCGCCGCGGGTCCGCCACTCAGGAGCAGACCCCAGCGGGAACCCCAGCGGGTAAGCGTCTTCACAGCGCCAGGGGTCTGCCACTGCGCCCGTACGGGCGCAGTCCCGCGTCATCGCGGACAGGCGGCGCGTAGCGGCGGTTCTGGGGCCGCCCGCGCCCGACCATCCAGAGGTGCCTCCACGAAGCCCCAGTCATCCCATTCACCCGATGTATCGAGCTTTCTGCATCCTGCACCCGGCAACTTGATTTTGCGGTCCGAGTGCTCCATCAGCTGCGATCGCGAAGTTTCTGTCGATCCTCTAGACAGACTCCACACTGAAGCCCGTTAATAGATCCGATGTCGCTCCGGCGAGCCACACCGTTTAAAAAGGTGGGCTCTTTGCAACTCGCCGGCCGAGGGTGACTGGTCACTCCGTTCAACCCGGTTGCCGAGCCGCAGCATGGTGTGTTGCCCCGGGGAAGTCAGGAGATCACATTGTCAGAGCCGATCAGCCGCAGAAGGGGCACTCGCCGGCACGACGGTCCGCCGAGAGCGGGCTTCGCCCTCCGTCTGCGCCCTCTCCATGCAGGAGATGCTGATGCCCGGCGCGCCGCACTGCTCCTGCCGGCCACCTTCCTGAGTGTGCTCTCACTACTCGTCACCGGATCGCGCCCGCAGGCCGTTCCGTGACCGCGACCGACGCAGCCCGGTTGCACCGACACCGCCGACCGAACCTGGCTATGCAGCTTCCGGCCCGCCTTCAGAGCGGTACCTCGTCCCGCGACGCGCCCCTCATGAAGGCGACGTCGGCACGACGGACCCAGGGGCGCCTGGCAGCACCGACCTGCACGTTCACCGCTCAACGCGGAGCCGATTGAGTCACCCCACGACATCCGCTTCGCATCCGCCTGGCCGGCAGGTTTCAGCGGAGCACCGTTCCACAGTCACTACGTCATCCGTCCATGCCCGGGCGCCCAGGCCGTCGACTGCCACCTGGTACGTCGTCACCGCAACCGATGCCATCGATCCACAGGAGTGGGCCATGTCCGCACGAAGAATGACTCGCCGTACGTTTCTCGGCGCTGCGGGTGTGGCGAGCGCCGCGACCCCCCTGCCGGTCATCCCCGGCTTCTCCGGCCTCCTGTCTCAGGCAGCCGCCGCGGACACGCAGACCAACCTGAGCAAGATGGTCGACATGCGGTTCGGCATGTTCAACCACTTCAGCCTGGGCACCTTCACGAACCAGGAGTGGGCAGAACCCAACCAGAGCCCCACCCTCTTCGCTCCCCCGAGCGTCAACTGCGCACAGTGGGCCGACACGGCGGCCGCCGCGAAGATGAGTTACGGCATCCTGACCACCAAGCACCACGACGGCTTCGCCTTGTGGCCGAGCGCTTATGGCACCCAGAACGTCGCGAACAGCTCCTACAAGCACGACGTCGTCCAGGCGTACTGCGACGCCTTCCGCGCGAAGGGGCTGAAGGTCGGGCTCTACTACTCGATCTGGGACCGCACCTTCGGCGTCGAGGCATGGGAGAGCCGGCACAAGGTGACCGGGCTCGAAATCACCGATGCCATCCAGCCCGGCGACATGACCTTCATCCTCGGTCAGATCACCGAGTTGCTCACCAACTACGGCACCATCGACATATTCATGACCGACGGTTACGCATGGCAGATGGGGCAGCAGGCAGTCTCCTACCAGAGGATCCGCAACCTGGTGAAGCAGCTGCAGCCGGACTGCGTCATGATCGACATCGGCGGACTGTCGGAGCCCTTCCTCAGCGACGCGATCTTCTTCGAGGAGCCGCTGGGCGTCACGGCGCCGGCAGGCAACACCTACGCCGGAATGCAGGGACAGACCATCAGCAACGGCTGGTTCTGGCACCCCACCACCCCGACCGAGACCCTCATGAGCAAGGCCGCGATCCTCTCGCACCTGGCCGACCTGGAACCGAAGTACACCTCGTTCATCCTCAACTGCCCGCCCAACCGCAACGGCCTGCTGGACACCAACGTCGTCAACCGGCTCGCCGAGGTCGGCGCGGCATGGAGCTCCAACACCTCCCGGCCACCGCTGCCCACCCAACTGCTGCGCGCCGAGCACCCCGTCACACCGGTCAACGCGTACGCCACCGGCTTCCACACCGGCGAGGGGCCGCTCAACGCCATCGACGGACTCAGCGACGTCCGCTACGAGACCTGCTGGTCGACCTGGGGCCTGTCCCCGGCCCTGCCTCACTCGATCACGATCGACCTGGGTGGGGTGTGGAGCAACGTCTCCACCCTGGAGTACCTGCCCAAGCAGTGGAGCCGCAACAACTCCACCGACGGCGACATCACCTCGTACACCATCCACACCAGCACCGACGGCGTCACCTTCACCCAGGTAGCCACCGGCACCTGGGCAGGCAACGGCAAGACCAAGCTGGTCGAATGGCCCAATCGGAACGTGGGCTTCGTACGGATCCAGGTCAACGCGGCCACCGGCGGCTACGCCAACATCAGCGGCATCAGGATCGGCGGCCGGTCGGTCAAGCCGGCACTGGTGTCCACCACGCTGCCGGGTGACGGGACGGTCTACCGGCTGGTCGCCCGGCACAGCGGCAAGGCCGCCGACGTGGAAGGCGCGCGCACCGCCAACGGCACCAACGTCGATCAGTGGCCGTGGCTCAACCAGGCGAACCAGAAGTGGACCTTCACCAGCACCGGCGACGGCTACTACAAGATCAAGGGTGTGGGCAGCGGCAAGCTTCTGGAGGTCGCGGGTCTCTCTCGCGTGGACGGCGGCAACGTCGGCATCTGGGCGGACGCCAGCGCGCCCCAGCAGCACTGGGCCGTCACACCCACCGGTGACGGAGACCACTTCCTCATCAACCGCTACAGCGGGCTCTGCCTCGGCGTGGGCGAGGGCAGCACCGCCGACGGAGCCAACGTCGAGCAGCAGCCGTACGCGTCACAAACGCGGCAGCAATGGCAGATCGTTCCGTCCTGACCTGAAAGACTATGGAACCCTGCGAACCACGGATCGGCGACCCACCGGACTCTGCCCAGGCCCGAGTCGTGCGGGGACCTGACCCGGCTCTGCAGCCGTGACCCCGGCACCCGTGCGCCGGGGCCACGGCAGCGGATGCCCGACCTCGGCGCCGGCCGCATCAGCACCGTTTTGATGTCCGCCCGCCGCTCCAGCCGCCCTTGACGACACGATCTCCGGCAGCTCCCCGCAGAGCGGCCGGAGAGAGAAGGTCGTCACATTCGGGACGGCAGCGGGCGACGGGCATTGCGGCAGACCGGCGGAGAACATAGCTTGACCCGGCGAAATGAAAGCCCTTGCCCTTCGCAAGGCATCGCAGCGGGACGCCGCAGCGCCGTGACAGCTCGCGCACCGCACACGCCGACCCACGCCCCCGGCGCCTCACGCACATAGGTTCCCGCATGCCCAGACGCACCCTCATCCCTGTCCTTCTCCTACTCGGCTCGCTCGCCCTGACAGCCGCCTGCTCCACCGGCTCGACACCGGCGGACTCCGCCGCCCCCTCCCCGGCCGGCCCGTCCCGGACGGGAGGGAACGACACCGGCACCCAGGTCGACCTGAGCAAGCTCAAGGGCGTCAACATCGTCAGCGACAGCAGCACCGACCGCTCCTGCCCCTGGGCCACGAGCTACCCCGACGTCCCCAGCGCCGACGCGATGACGGCCGCAATGAAGAAGCACGTGGAGGGACGCCTCGCGGTCTTCTTGGGCACGGACATCGGCGGCCCACCAAGCTGCGGTGGCCCGGACAGGTCGGAGGGCCCCGAGCTGAACATCAGCTTCTCGTTCCTCGTGGCCTCCGGCGACGTACTGGGGGTCCGGCTGACGACAGTGGACCGTACGTCGAACGCGGACGGTGTGGACACCAGGGGGTGGACTGCCTCACAGGTCGGACAGTTTGCGAACGAGCTTCGTGTCCTCCGGGACGGGGACCGAATCGGCCCAGGTCGCCATGGCGTCGAGAACGTCGCGCAACCCCTCGCCGAGGGGGGTGAGCTGATACTCGACGCGCGGGGGGATCTCCGCGTACGTGGTGCGGGTGACCATGCCGTAGGTCTCGAACTGGCGCAGTCGGCTGGTCAGGGTGTGGGGGCTGATGCCGGGCAGGGCCTGGCGCAGTTCGGTGAAGCGGTGGGTGCCTTTGAGGAGTTCGCGCACGATGAGGGTGGCCCAGGGACCGTTGAGAAGGGTGAGGAACCGGGCCACACCGCACTCGGGAAGACAGGGACTCGTCACTTTTCGACAGTAGCCCATTAGTGCAGTTGATGTAACCGGTGCACCCTATGCACTAATAGCCGCATGACCTACGTGATCCATGGCGCCACCGGCGCCCAGGGTGCCCCTGTCGCTACCACTCTCACTGCCGAGGGCAAGTCCGTGACCGCGCTGACCCGCAACCCGGACGCCGCCGTGGACGGCGCACGCGTCGTGGCCGCGAGCTACTCCTCCGCCACCGACCTGACCGATGCCTACCGCGGCGCCGACGGGGTGTTCGTCCACCTGCCGGTGGGCGCGGAGGAGGATCGCCTGGCCTTCGCGAACAACATCCTCACGGCTGTCCGTGAAGCCCGGCCGGGCCGCGTGGTGTTCTCCACCAGCGGTTTCCCGATCGACCCGGCCACCGGCGGCGCCACCGCCACGCTGGCCGCCGGCCTGGCGGACAGCGGGGTGTCCCATGCGGTGATCGCCCCCGAGCTGTACCTCGAAAACCTGCTCATGCCGTACGTCATCGATTCGGTCCGTGAGCGCGGGATACTGCCCTACCCGATCCGGGCCGACTTCCCCGTCTCCTGGACGTCCCACCTGGACATCGCCGACGTCACGCTCGCCCTGTTCGACCGCCCGGGCCTCACCGGCGTGGTCTCCGTCGGGCAGTATCCGGCGATCACCGGCCCCGACCTGGCCGCGGCGTTCGCCGCCGGGCTCGGGCGGGACGTGGTCTTCGAGCCGATCAGCCCTGATGAGTTCCGCACGTCCGTGGCACCTCTGATCGGCGAAGGTCCCGCCGCAGGCACCGCGGAGGCGTACCGCGCCATGAGCGCGATGCCGGGCCGCTCGATCACGCCGGAGAACTCCGCCCAGAAGCTGCTGGATGTCACGCCCCGGACCACAGCGGAATGGCTGGCGGACATGGGTCTGTGACAGGCCGGGAGGCGCCCACCACCGCACGAGCACCGAACTGACATCCGCGGGCCGACCATCAGCCGGTCGGGGCAGTGCCCGCTCTGGCCACTGTGTCCGGGGCGCCCTCGGCGGCGAGGCGTCCGCCGTCCGGCCCGGGCCCCGGGCCGATGTCCACCACCAGTCGGCGTTCCAGACCGAGTCGGTGCCGTGGTCGATGACGACCCACGGTGGCACCGGTGTCCAGGAGCCGGTCCAGGGTGGTGACGAGGCTCGGACACGGTGGCGCGGGGAACTCATCGATGCCCTCGCCCGCGCGGGGCGCCGCCGGCTGCTACGAGCGGGAGCCGTAGCCGGGTCGGGCTGGAGCGGCGGCGCGCTGGTCGAGCGCGGCCGCGGCGGCCCGGGCGGCGGCCAGCGCCTCCAGTGACTCCTCCAGCCCGGAGCGCGGGAGCCGCTGTCCTCGCGCGCCGGCGCCGAGACGTCCAGCTGGCCCTGGAACCCCCGTCAGCCCTTCACCGACCCCGCGGCCAGGCCGCTCATGACGTGGCGTTGCAGCACGACAAAGAGGACGAGGATGGGGATGACCGCCAGCAGGAGAGTGGGGAACACCTTCGTGTAGTCCGCCGAATAGGCGCCGACCGCCGCGTACACGCCGGTCGTGACCGTGTAGACGTCGCTGCCGGGGCCGAGGATGACCTGAGGGCTGGCGAAGTCGTTCCAGACGCTCAGCGCGTTCAGGATGAACACGGTCGCGACGATCGGCCGCATCAGCGGGAAGATGATCCGCCACAGGGTGTACTGGGCGCCGGCGCCGTCGATGGCCGCCGCTTCGTCCAGTGCCCGGGGCAGCATGCGGATGAAGCCGACGAACACGAACAGCGTGAACGGGATCGTCGTCGCCGTGAGGAACAGGATCAGGCCGGGCAGCGTGCCCATGAGGCCCAGCTCGCGCAGCACGAAGATCACCGGGATGAGGATGACCTGCGTGGGCACGAACATGCCCGCCACGAAGAACATCAGCACCAGCCGGAACACCCGGGTGGGCGTGCGTGCCAGCACGTAGGCGGCCGACGTGCACACGCCGATGGACAGCGCGTTCACGGCGGCCACCAGCAGCAGCGTGACGGCGTAGCCGTAGGGCACGCTGAAGTCCGGGTTGCTCCAGGCGTCGGCCAGGTACTTCGTGGTCGCCGAGCCGAGGTCGATGGTGAACGGGCTGGTGAGGATGGCCCGCTGGTCCTTGAAGGCGTTGATGACCAGGATGTACATCGGCGCCAGCATGAACAGGGACAGCAGCGACACGAACGCCACGCGCGTCGTACCCGCCAGCCGTGGGGAGGTTCTCATCCGACTGACTCCGCTCCTTCCTCGGCCCGCCGCCGCAGCGCCAGGACGGTGAACGCCAGGACGGCCGCGGCCACGACCAGCACCACCGCCTGGGCCGAGGCCAGCCCGATGCGGCGCTCCGGGAAGGACACGGCCAGGATGTTGTACGCCAGCGTCTTGGTGGACCCGGCGGGGCCGCCTCCGGTGAGGGAGACGACCACGTCGTACGTCTTCAGCAGGGAGAGGCAGGAGGTGATGATGGCCACGGTCACCGTGGGGGCGAGCGAGGGCCAGGTCACGGCGCGGAAGACCTGCCATCTGCCGGCTCCGTCGATCCTGGCGGCCTCGACGAGGTCGGGGGAGATCGTCTGGAGACCGGCTAGGTAGATCACGAGCTGTACGCCGAACAGGGCCCAGGCGATCACGAAGATCATCGTCCACAGTGCCCACGTCTCGTTCGACAGGAACGGCAGTGACGACGCCCCGGCCTTCTCCATCATCGTGTTGACCACGCCCTGCGGGCCGAGCAGGGCCTGCCACAGGAACCCCACGACCAGCGCGCTGAGTACGTGCGGGTAGAACATCACGATGCGGCCGAAGGTGTTGAACCGGTTGGTCTGCCGCAGGAGCAGCGCCAAGCCGAGGGCCGCCACGTTGACGATCGCCGCTCCGGCCGCGGCGACGATGCCGGTGACTACCATCGCGGCGGAGATGTCCGTGGAGGTGAACACCTCGCGGTAGTTGTCCAGGCCGGTGAACTCCGGCGTCTGGCTGGGGAAGCCGTTGTAGTCGGTCAGGCTGTAGTAGACGGCGTAGCCGACGGGCACCACCAGCAGGCCGACGTAGATCATGACGGCGGGGACGACCATGCCGGCGCGCGTCGCCGCCTGGCTCAGTCCCCGCCGCCCTGTCATTGCTTTGTATGCCATGGTCAGCGGTTCTCGCTTACCCACTGGTTTATCGCCCTGGCCGCCTGCTTGGGCGTCCGGCTGGTGTACAGGCTCTGGACGATCTCGGTGAACTTCGGGTTGAAGCCTGTGACCGGCAGCCGGTTGTCGCCGGCGCCCTCGCCCACCGAGACCAGTTCCGGCGCCTTGTCGACGATGGCCTGCACCTCGGTGGCCAGCGGCGACTGCTCCAGGTCGGTGCCCTGGCGGAAGATGCCGTCGGCGCGCAGCTGGGTCTTGATCGCGGTCTTGTCGGTCGCCAGGTACTTGACCAGTTGCTTGGCCCCGTCCACGTTGCCCGAGCCCTCCCAGATCATGTACGGGTCGGCCATGGTGGCGCCCTGCGGCCCCGGGTAGGACTGGCCGTCGTCCACCGGCGGCGAGAAGACGCCGACCTCGAAGGGCAGCTTCCCGGCGGCGTCCAGGCTGGCCAGGAACCAGCTGCCGTTGGGGTAGACGCCGACCTTGCCGGCGACGAAGTTACCGTCCGCCGTGGACGGGTCGAGGCCCACGTCGTCCTTGGCGATGTAGCCGGCCTTGAGCCAGTCGGCGTAGTGCTGGAACATCGGTTGGTAAGCGTCGCCGATGTTCAGCTCCTCCTTGGTGACGGCGGCCTGCCACTTCGGGTGGCTGGTGTTGAGTGTGGGGTGGAAAAGCTGCTGCAGCTGGAGGCCGGTCATGTACTGCCCGGCAGTCTGCATCGGCGGGTAGCCGGCGTCGTCGAGCTGCCCGAGGACGTCGGTGAACTCCTTCCAGGTGGTGGGCGTCTTGTCGATGCCCGCCTTGTCGAAGGCGGTCTTGTTGTAGAAGACCAGGGACTGGGCCTGGGAGCCGACGCCGACCACGTAGCGCTTGCCGTCGAGGGAGTAGGTGTCGACCATCGGTGTGCCGTCGACCCAGTCGAGGTCGGAGAGGTCGAGCAGTTCGGGCGCGGTGTTGGCGTCGGGGTAGATCGACTGGATCACGTCGGGGGCGGTGCCCGCGGCGAGCTGCTGCGGGAAGGTCTCGGCGACCGACTTGCCGGTCGGCCCCTCGACCTGGACGTCGATACCGGTGCTCTTCTCGAAGGGGCTGACCAGCTTCTCCCAGTACTTCTGGTTGAGGTTGTCGGTGAGGTTCACCAGCATGCGCACCTTCTTCGCGTCCCCGCCGGAGGAGTTGTCGCCGCATCCGGCGAGGGCGAGAGGGAGCAGCAGGCTCGCGCCCGCTGCCAGCACGGTGCGGCGTCTGAGTGTGGACATCATTGTCTCCAGGTCTTTCAGTGCTGTGCGGGTGTGAGTGCGCCCCTTGCAGGGCGGCGTCAGAGGGTGCCTTTGTAGGGCAGGTGCCCGATGACGGACACGTCGGTGGGGCGGTCGCTCGGGTCGACGCGATGGATGCCGTCCCCTGAGACGAAGAACATCGGGGGATCCGGGTAACGGAGTTCCGCGGGCAGTTCCTCGCGGTCGGTCCAGGCGAAGAACTCGCGGGCGAAGGTGGACCGGTCCTTGCGGCCGTACAGGTGCAGGTCGCCTGCGGTGAGCGGGCTGAGGACGCACCAGTGCGGGCCGTGCTCGGCGTAGAAGGCGCGGTCGCCGGCCAGCACGGACTGCCGGCGGTCGGGGGTGAGGACGGTATCCCAGAAGCCGTTGGGCAGCCCGGTACGGCGGAGGCCGTGAGAGGTCAGGAACAGCAGGTCGTGGGCGTGCCAGGCGGTGGAGGGCGCGACATCCGCCTCGTTGTGCCAGCCGGTCGCGGAGGTGAAGTAGCCGGCGGGCGTCTGGTGACGGGCGTAGGTGCGCAGGCAGCGGGCGACGAAGTCCGCCAGCTCCGGGTCGGGCTGTTGGGCGAGCACCTCGTCGATGCCGTACAGCGTCAGGCCCATGCCGGCGATCAGCATGGGGGTGTCGGTCTTCAGGGCGCGGCCGTGACGGGTGATGTACCAGTAGCGGTGGAAGCGGGTCAGGCCGTCGCCGTCGGTCCAGCAGGAGCGGGCCACGTGGCGGCACAGGCGCAGCGCCTCATCCAGGTAACGGCGTACGCCGTAGCGGCGGGCGGCGTGCAGCAGGGGCGCGATCATCAGCCCGTAGTACTCGGTGGGTTCGAGGATGCCGCCGTCGTGGCGGTCGGTGACGGCGCGGAACGCGCCCGCGCTGTCGGCGTCCGGCACGCCCTGGTGGTGGAACAGGTCGATGAGGGTGTCGAGGTCCTTGGGGATCTCGTCGGTGAAGGCGGAGTCGCCGGACAGCTCGGTGTACAGCAGCTTCACCCACACCCGGGCGTACTCCTGGTTGCAGGTGCCGAGCTCACCGGGGCGTCCGCCGCCGTACTTCTCGCAGGCGTCGAGGTTGCGCCGGACCGTCGCGAGGGCGTGGGCCGTCTCGTCGGCGGGCAGCAGGTGGCCGGCGTGGCGCAGGCCGAGGAGGAGGCCGAGGCTGCCGACGGCGTTGTGGATCAGGCCGTTGGTGGCGGACTCGCCGACCTGGAATCCGATGTGCCGGTACTGGCCGTCCGGTTGCAGCGCGTGTGCCTGGTAGCGCATCATCCGGCGCCACAGCTCGAGCCCGCGCTCGTCGGGGTGGGCGGCCAGCGCCTCGGCGTACGCCCCCAGCGCAGGCGCGGAGAACGCGGCGTGCCCGCTGGTGAAGTCCTGGAAGGTGGCCGGGTTGGTGCCCCACACGCTGTGGTTGTGGAACCCGTTGATCGCGCCCTCGCCGGTGACCCAGCTGCCGAGCCAGCGGGCCAGGGCGGCGACGTTCGGGGCTGTGGGGACGGAGTCGGTCATCGGATGGCTCCTTCGCCGGGGATGAGGTGGTAGGTGGCGAGTTCGTCCCACGGCGCCTGGGGCGGGCGGGCGCGGTAGCAGGCGGCGTTGGTCTCGGGCTGGGGACCAGGATCCAGCCGATCTCGGTGGAGACGGCGTACTCCTCCTGGGGGCGGCCGACGAACGCGGCGCCCGGACGGCGCTCCGACAGGCCCAGGCCGTAGTGCGGCGCCGTGTCGAAGCTGCGCACGCCGGCGTCCCAGGCCGCGGCCACCGGGGCGAAGAACGCCTCCCGCGGCAGCATCGCCTGCTCCAGTTCCAGGTCCGAGGGCTCGGGCAGGCGC
>NZ_JBEXSH010000178.1:7068-12330 GCF_040613555.1 Streptomyces sp. NPDC006265 | reverse complement strand
GGCCCGTTACCACCACGTGCCGTTCATCGTGGTGGAGCGTTCCGAGTACCTTGGGGCCCATGACCTGGGCGGCCTTCTCCGGAGTGCCGAGCTGGACGAGGCCGCCGCCCGCCAGGCCGGCCGCGTGGAAGGCGCCGTGGACGCCTCCCCACCGCTCCACGACGGCGGAGACGGCCGCCTCGACCTGGTCGTGCTCGCAGACGTCGGCGGTCAGCAGCATCACCTCGGCGCCCCGCCGCCGGAGCGCGCGTACCTTCTCGATGATCTCGGTGGTCCTGCCGCCGTCCGGCTGCGCGAGCCGGCGGTCCCACTCTTCCTCCGGGGGGACGGGGGTGCGGGCGAGCAGGGCCAGTCTCCGGCCGGGGCGGGCGAGGTGCTCCGCCAGGGCGAGCCCGAGCCCGCCGGTTCCGCCGGTGATCAGGTAGACACCGTCGTCGCGCAGGGCGGACGGGGTGCTGTCCGCGGGCGGCAGCGGCGCGGGGACGTAGGTCTGCGACCAGCGGTGCGGTCCCCTGTAGGCGACGGCGGCGTGCCCGGGCGGCACGGAGAACTCGTGCAGCAGCTGGTCGGCGGCGCGCTCGACCGGCTCGCCGTCCAGGACGATGTCCACGCTGCGGCAGGCGAGACCGGGGTGTTCGCGCGGGATGACACGGGCGGGGCCGAGCAGGGTGGACTTGAGCGGCGAGAGCCGTTCGGTGCCGAGGACCCGGTGCAGACCGTCGCTGACGACCCAGATGTCGCAGTCCGGTTGGTCGGAGTGGCTGTTGAGTGCCTGGGCCAGGAGCAGCAGCCCGTCGAAGGCGCGGCGGGCGGCGGCGAACCCGGCGGCGGGGCCGGCGTCCGGTTGGGGGGTGGCGCCGGTGACGTTCCAGCAGTGGGCGATACGGGTGGGCAGCTGGTCCTGCTCCCGCAGCGCCCGCAACAGGCGTGTGTAGTGGTCCGGATCGGCGGGGTCGATCGTGAAACGGCCGGGGGCCTGCGTCCACTGGTCTCCCGCGGACACGGTCGTCACCCGGGCGCCGTCGCGGCGCAGCCGGGCGGTCAGGGCCTCGGCCAGCCCCCGGCCGTCGTCGAAGACGAGCCAGCATCGGCCGGTGGGAGATGCCGGCGCCGGGGGCAGCACGGTGCGTTCCCAGGACGGGGCCTGGTTGAGGGTGGCGCTGCCGTGGACGATGATCGGGCCGCCCTCGGTCTCCTTCAGTGCGGCGACCTCGTCCAGCGAGCGAAGGATCACCGTGTCGCCCCAGTTCGACACCAGGTTCTCCTCGGCGAGGGTCGTGGAGACGACGTACTTCGGCATCACCTTGTAATCGGCGAAGTCCTCCATGTCGGGCCACACCTGGCTGAACGCCTCATAGCTGGTGCGGCCCATCATCATCGCGGTGGCTTCCTTCTGCTCCCGGCCCTTGATCTCGAACGCCTCGGGAAGGAACTCGATGTTCTTGAAGGTCCACCCGGAGTTCCGGTAACCGGGTTCGCCGCCGGGAGCCTCCACGACGCCGTCGAGCGAGATGAAAGCGGTGCTGATCAGAGTACGCATCGGGGGTTCCTCGGTGTCTCGTGTCGGGTCTGTCGGCAAATCCCGTCGGTGCACGCTTCCACAACACTTGCGGCTGCGGTGCACGAACACCCCTTCCGACTCCGGAGCGCGCAGAAACTCATCGGCCCGCCGTCCGTCCCTCTCGTCGGCTCGGCCGTCCCGTTCGTCTCGTGCCTGGCTCCGGCCGCCCCGGAGGTCTAAGCTCGCTCACGAGTATCTCTGACTGAGTCAAGCATCGGGGGTCGGGCCGTGACAGTCCAGGACGTCCGCTCCTTCAACCGCTTCTACACGAACGTCATCGGCGCCCTCGACTACGGCCGCCGCCTCTACGCCCCCTACACCCTCACCGAGTCCCGCGTGCTCTACGAGCTGGCCCACGCGCCCCGTACGGACGCCGCCGACCTGCGAACCCAGCTGCACCTGGACGCCGGATACCTCACCCGCATCCTGAACAAGTTCGAGGAGGACGGGCTGGTCGAGCGCGGCCCGTCCGACACCGACCCGCGCCGCCGCCGCATCACGCTCACCGCCCCCGGCCGCGAGGCCGCCGCGCTGCTCGACGAGCGGGCTCGGGACACGGTCGGGGCGATGCTGGACACGGTCCGGGCCGAGGACCGCCTGCGGCTGGCGGAGGCCATGCGGACCGTCCGGACGATCCTGGGCGACGGCGACGGCGACGGCGACGGCGACGGCGACGGCGACGGCGACCGCGGCGCCCCGCCCCCCGAGGACGTCGTCCTGCGCGAACCGGCCCCCGGCGACCTCGGCTGGATCGTGCAGCGCAACGCCGCGCTCTACGCCGCCGAGTACGGCTTCGACGGCGACTACGAGGCACTGGTGGCGAGGATCGTCGCGGACTACGCCGAGGACCACGACCCGCGCCTGGAGCGGACCTGGATCGCCGAGCTGGACGGCCGGCCAGTGGGCTGCGTGATGTGCGTCCGGGACGACACACCCGGCACGGCCCGCCTGCGGCTCCTGCTCGTCGAGCCGGACGCGCGCGGCCTCCGCATCGGAGACCGCCTGGTCGGGGCGCTCGTCGACTTCGCCCGCGAGGCCGGCTACCGCGAGGTCGTCCTGTGGACCAACGACATCCTCGGCGCGGCCCGCCGCATCTACCAGCGCCACGGTTTCGTCCTGGTCGCGGAGAAGCCGCACCACTCCTTCGGCCAGGACCTGACCGGCCAGGACTGGCGACTGGATCTTCACGCAACACCCGAGTGACGAAGGAGAGTCAGCGGCCGGGGTGCCGGGTAGGGTCCGTCAACATGAAGCTGGCGTTCTCCACCCTCGGTGTCCCCGGCCTGCCCCTGCCCGACGTCCTGCGGCTCGCGACCGCCCACGGCTATCACGGCGTGGAGCTGCGCACTCATCCCGAGGAACCGGTCCACACCGGCCTCGGTCCCGCCGAACGGGCGGACGTCGCGGCCGAGTTCAAGGGAGCGGGCGTAGAGCTCCTGGGTCTGGCGGGCTACGCGCGGGTCGCCGCGCCGGGCGACGACGAGCCCGTCCTGGCCGAGATCCGCGCCCTCCTGGACTTGGCCCGCGACCTCGGCGCCCCGTACATCCGGGTCTTCCCCGGCGGCGACCTCGACGTCCAGACCCCCGAGGAGGCCGACGCGACGGCCGCCCGCCGCCTGGGCACGGCCGCCGAACACGCGAACGACCTGGGCGTACGCATCCTCCTCGAAACCCACGACTCGCACCGCACCGCCGCCGACGCGATGCGGATCCTCGGCCTCGTCGGGCACCGCCAGGTCGGCGCCCTCTGGGACGTGATGCACACCTGGCTCGGCGGCGAACAGCCCTCCGAGACCTACGCGGCCCTCTCCCCCCACCTCGGCTACGTCCAGGTCAAGGACATCGCCTCCCCCGACGACACGACACCTCTGGCTCTCGGCCAGGGTGTCCTCCCGCTGGCCGAATGCGTCGAGGTCCTCTCCCGCCACAACTGGGACGGCTGGCTCTGCTGGGAGTACGAGAAGCGCTGGTACGAGGCGGCGACGCCCCTGCCCGACCTTCTGGGGCCTGGGCGTGAGCACCTGAGCAGGCTGCTGAACGAGTCGGCGTGACGCGGGCGGCTTCCGCGAGGCGACCGCCGTCAGGAAGCCGGGCATGGCCATCGTCGGCCCGGCCCAAACGTGAGGTGCTGCATGTCTTCTGTTCCCGTGACGACCGACTTCCCCGTCCGTGTCCTCGGCGGCCCGACCGCCTTCTTCGAGTACGGCGGCCTGCGTTTCCTGACCGACCCGACCTTCGACGCCCCCGGCGACTACGCCCGGCCCGGAGGTCCGCTCCTGACCAAGACCGTGCCTTCCGCGGGCAGCCCCGCCGACCTCGGCAGCGTCGACGTGGTGCTGCTCTCCCACGACGAGCACCCCGACAACCTCGACACCTCCGGCCGGGCCCTGCTCGCCGGGATACCCCTCACCCTGACCACGCCCGGAGGCGGCGAGCGCCTGCGCGAGAGCCTGGGGGGCAAGGCCAGGGGCCTGGCCGACTGGGAGTCCGTCGAGCTGGACCGGCCCGGCGGCGGCACGGTCACCGTGACCGGCGTCCCGGCCCTGCACGGGCCCGGCCCCCGCGAGCAGGTCGAGGCGTTCACCGGTCAGGTCGTCGGCTTCGTCCTGACCGGCGAGGGCCTGCCCACCGTCTACGTCAGCGGCGACAACGCCTCACTCGACGCGGTCCGCGAGATCGCCGGCCGCTTCGGCCCCGTCGACACCGCCGTGCTCTTCGCCGGGGCTCCCCGCTTCCCCGTCCTCTTCGACAACCAGGTCCTCGTCCTGGACAGCGCGATGGCCGCCGAGGCCGCGCGGATCCTCGGCGGCCGGCGCGTCGTCCCCGTCCACTACGACAGCTGGGCCCACTTCACCGAGGGCCGCGAGCAGTTGGAGGCCGCCTTCACCGCCGCCGGGCTCGCCGACCGGCTGGACTGGGGCAAGGGGGCCTGACCTGCCGTCACTTCCGCCAGAACAGGTGATGCACCACCCCGCTCGGACTCGGCACGATGTCGCAGTGGAAGCGGCCGAACAGTTCCTCGGGCGACTCCCACAGCCGTGACCCGGACCCGAGCACCACATCGGGCGAGACCGCCACGTGCAGCGCGTCGACCAGGTCCGCGTCCAGGAACTCCCGGATGGTCGCCGCTCCGCCGCCGAGCCGGACGTCCTTGCCCCCGGCCGCTTTGCGCGCCTGGGCGAGGACCTCGGCCGGATCCCCGCCGACGAAGTGGAACGTCGTGTCGGAGAGGGTGAACGAGGGGCGCTCGTGGTGGGTCATCACGAACACCGGGGTGTGGAAGGGAGGTTCGTCGCCCCACCAGCCCTGCCACTCGTGGTTCTCCCAGGGACCGCGCTGCGGGCTGAACTTGTTGCGTCCCATGATCTCGGCGCCGATGTTGTGGTGGAAGTCGCGCACCAGATAGTCGTCGAGGCCCCGGCTCCCGCCCGGGTCGGTGCGGTTCGGCCAGCTCGCGGTCGCGCCGGCCCAGGCGAACATCGTGCCGGGATCGGCATGACCGAACGGCCGCTCCAGGCTCTGACCCTCACCGGCACCGAAGCCGTCACTCGAGACATTGAAATTCTGCACGCGCAGCAACTGGGACACAGCGCTCCTTCTGTGATCGGTGGTCGACGCAGAACAGACCGCCCGGGCCGGCGAAACTCATCGGTGCGGAACCCGGCAGGTCCCGGACGGGCGAAACTCATCAGCGCGGGCCC
>NZ_JBEXSH010000178.1:0-6968 GCF_040613555.1 Streptomyces sp. NPDC006265 | reverse complement strand
GACACCTCACCGGACGGGCGAAACTCATCAGCGCGGGCCCGACACCTCACCGGACGGGCGAAACTCATCAGCGCGGGCCCGACACCTCACCGGACGGGCGAAACTCATCAGCGCGGGCCCGACACCTCACCGGACCGGCGAAACTCAGCAGCGCGAGCCCGGCCGCACTCATCAGCGCGGGCCCGACACCTCACCGGACCGGCGAAACTCAGCAGCGCGAGCCCGGCCGCCCACCAAGGTCCGGGTTCACCCGGCCTGCGCCACCACGTGGTCGATCACCTGCTGGAGGTCCTCACTCGGCGAGAACTCCACCAGTTCGCTGTCCTCCAGCGCCACCGGCACGTGGCTGGGGCCCCAGTAGTAGGCCTGCCCCGCCTGGTACTCCTCCTCGCCCGTGGCCGTGCGCATCCTGATCCGGCCCTTGAGCAGATAGCCCCAGTGCGGGCACTGGCAGGCGTCGTCGGGTAGGCCCTCGAAGGCCGGGCCCATGTCCGTGCCCTGGGGCAGCGTGATGTAGCCGACCGACATGCCGCCGCCGATCGGCATCAGGCGCAGTTCCACTCCGTCACCTTCGAGGGCCACCGGTGTGTCGTTCCGGGTCGCCGCCGTCATGGTTCCTCCGCTCCGGCCCGCCAGGGCCTCAAACGCCCTCAGGAAATCCCCGTACCTCCAGCCTGGCCCGCCGGGCCGTGCCCCGCGACATCACGATCCGGTCAAGAGGTACCGCCGGGGGCTTGATTCGGCTGCGTGTAATCGATTCCATGCTCCCGTCGATGTAATCGATTCCACGAGCACCGCCGACGTCGTCGCGGGTGCTCCCACGACTGATCCACAAGGAGGTGGAGCGGCGGTGGCCAGCATCAAGGACGTCGCTGCCGAGGCCGGCGTCTCCGTCGCCACGGTCTCGCGCGTCCTGAACGACCACCCGTCGGTCAGCGCCGACGCACGCACCCGCGTGCTGGCCGCCGTCGAGACCCTGGGCTACCGCCCGAACGCCGTCGCCCGCTCGTTGCGCACCGACCAGACCCACACCCTCGGCCTGGTCATCAGCGACGTGATGAACCCGTACTTCACCGAACTGGCCCGCTCCGTCGAGGAGGAGGCCCGCGCGCTCGGCTACAGCGTGATCATCGGCAACGCCGACGAGCGGCCGGACCTCCAGGACCACCACGTACGCACCCTCCTCGACCGCCGCATCGACGGCCTGCTCGTCTCCCCCACGGACGGCGGCTCGCCGCTGATGCTGGACGCCGCGCGGGCCGGGACGCCCATGGTGTTCGTGGACCGGTGGATCCCGGGTGTGGACGTGCCGGTGGTGCGGGCCGACGGGCAGGCCGCCGTTCGGGACCTCGTGGCGCATCTGCACGGGCTGGGACACCGCAGGCTCGCCATCATCGCGGGCCCGGCGGCGACCACGACCGGCCGCGAGCGCGTCGAGGCCTTCCGCGAGGCGCTCGGCGCGTACGGGCTCGAACTGCCCGACGCCTATAGAGGGCAGGGCGACTTCCAGGCCGAGAGCGGCCGGCTGGTCACCGAGGGCTTCCTCGACCTGGCCGAACCGCCCGAGGTCGTCTTCGCGGCCGACAACCTGATGGCGCTCGGCGCCCTGGACGCCGTACGCGCGCGTGGTCTGCGCGTACCGGACGACCTCGCGCTGGCCGCGTTCGACGACATCCGGTGGTTCGTGCACACCGATCCGCCGATCACCGCGATCGCCCAGCCCACGGGCGAGCTGGGCCGGGCCGCCGTGCGCGCGCTGGTCGACCGCATCGAGGGGCGGCCCGGCGAGTCCGTCACGCTCCCCGCCCGGCTCGTCGTACGCCGCTCGTGCGGCGAGAACCCAACCCCAGTGCAAAGGAGCACGACGTGAGCAACGCGGACGAGTTGCTGCGCATCGAGGGCATACGGAAGACCTTCCCGGGCGTGGTCGCGCTGGACGGCGTCGACTTCGACCTGCGCCGGGGCGAGGTGCACGTGCTGCTCGGTGAGAACGGTGCCGGCAAGAGCACCCTCATCAAGATGCTCTCCGGTGCCTACACCCCGGACGCCGGGCGGATCCTGGTCGGCGGCGAGGAGACCCGCATCCAGAGTGCGCAGGACTCCGAGCGCCTCGGGATCGCCACGATCTACCAGGAGTTCAACCTGGTGCCCGATCTGACGGTCGCCGAGAACATCTTCCTGGGGCGCCAGCCGCGCCGGTTCGGAATGATCGACCGCAAGCGGATGGAGGCCGACGCCGAAGTCCTGCTGAAGCGGGTCGGCGTGCACGTCCCGCCCCGCGCGCGGGTCCGCGAGCTGGGCATCGCCCGTCTCCAGATGGTCGAGATCGCCAAGGCGCTCAGCTTGAACGCCCGCGTGCTGATCATGGACGAGCCGACCGCCGTGCTCACCTCCGAGGAGGTCGACAAGCTCTTCGCGATCGTGCGCACGCTGCGCGAGGACGGCGTCGGGATCGTCTTCATCACCCACCACCTGGAGGAGATCGCCGCGCTCGGCGACCGGGTGACGGTCATCCGGGACGGCAGGAGCGTCGGCCAGGTCCCCGCCGCCACGCCCGAGGACGAGCTCGTACGGCTCATGGTCGGCCGCTCCATCGAGCAGCAGTACCCGCGGGAACGTGCCGAGCGCGGCGCCGCGTTGCTCACCGTCGAGGGACTCACCCGGGACGGCGTCTTCCACGACGTCGGCTTCGAGGTGCACGCCGGTGAGGTCGTCGGGATCGCGGGCCTGGTCGGCGCGGGCCGTACCGAGGTCGTACGGGCGGTCTTCGGGGCCGATGCGTACGACCACGGCACCGTGAAGGTCTCCGGCTCCCCGATCGCCAAGTACGACGTCAACGCGGCGATGACCGCGGGCATCGGACTCGTCCCCGAGGACCGCAAGGGCCAGGGCCTGGTGCTGGACGCCTCCGTCGAGGAGAACCTCGGCCTGGTGACGCTGCGTTCGGCCACGCGCGCGGGCCTCGTCGACCTCAAGGGCCAGCGTGAGGCGGCCGAGCGGATCGCCGGGCAGCTCGGTGTGCGGATGGCGGGCCTCGGCCAGCACGTGCGCACGCTCTCCGGCGGCAACCAGCAGAAGGTCGTGATCGGCAAGTGGCTGCTCGCCGACACCAAGGTGCTGATCCTCGACGAGCCGACGCGCGGCATCGACGTCGGCGCCAAGGTCGAGATCTACCAACTGGTCAACGAACTCACCGCCGCCGGCGCGGCCGTCCTGATGATCTCCAGCGATCTGCCCGAGGTGCTCGGCATGAGCGACCGGGTGCTGGTGATGGCGCAGGGCCGGATCGCCGGTGAACTCTCCGCCGACGAGGCGACCCAGGACGCCGTGATGGCACTCGCCGTCAGCACCCCCACGGCCCCGAGCACGACACCGACCACGACGACGACCACGAACGGAACGGAGGCCTCCGGTGGCCACTGACACGCTCAAGAGCACAACGGGCGCGGGTGGCGCCTCGGGGGGCCTGCGCCGCCTCCTGCTCGACAACGGCGCGCTCACCGCGCTCATCGTCCTCGTCATCGCGATGTCGGCCCTGTCCGGCGACTTCCTGACGACGGACAACCTCCTCAACGTCGGTGTGCAGGCGGCCGTGACGGCCATCCTCGCCTTCGGCGTGACCTTCGTGATCGTCTCCGCGGGCATCGACCTGTCGGTCGGCTCGGTCGCCGCGCTGTCCGCCACGGTCCTCGCCTGGAGCGCCACGTCGGCAGGGGTCCCGGTCTTCCTCGCCGTCCTCCTCGCCATAGCGACGGGCATCGTCTGCGGCCTGGTCAACGGCATCCTGATCTCCTACGGCAAGCTCCCGCCGTTCATCGCCACGCTGGCCATGCTGTCCGTGGCCCGCGGCCTGTCCCTGGTGATCTCCGAGGGCTCCCCGATCGCCTTCCCCGACTCGGTCTCCCACCTCGGTGACACGCTCGGCGGCTGGCTGCCGGTGCCGGTCCTGGTGATGGTCGCCATGGGCCTGATCGCGGCCTTCGTGCTCGGCCGGACCTACATCGGCCGCTCCATGTACGCGATCGGCGGCAACGAGGAGGCCGCGCGGCTGTCCGGCCTGCGCGTGAAGAAGCAGAAGCTCGCCATCTACGCCTTCTCGGGCGTCTTCGCCGCCGTCGCCGGTGTCGTGCTCGCCGCCCGGCTCTCCTCCGCGCAGCCCCAGGCCGCCGACGGCTACGAGTTGGACGCGATCGCCGCCGTCGTCATCGGCGGCGCCTCCCTCGCGGGCGGCACCGGCAAGGCGTCCGGCACCCTCATCGGCGCGCTGATCCTGGCCGTGCTGCGCAACGGCCTCAACCTGCTGAACGTCTCGGCGTTCTGGCAGCAGGTCGTCATCGGTGTCGTGATCGCGCTCGCCGTGCTGTTCGACACGCTGCGGCGCAAGGCGGGGGCGACCCCGGTGGCGGCCGGCACCGGCGGGCCCAAGGGCAAGCAGGCGGCGACGTACGGTCTCGCGGCCGTCGTCACCGTCGCGATCGTCGGCGCCACGTCGTTCCTGCACAACGGCTCCTCCGCCACGAGCAGCCCGAAGCTGGGCCTGTCGCTGTCCACCCTCAACAACCCCTTCTTCGTGCAGATCCGGGCGGGCGCCCAGGCCGAGGCGGAGAAGCGCGGCGTGGACCTGACCGTCACCGACGCCCAGAACGACGCCTCCCAGCAGGCCAACCAACTGCAGAACTTCACCAGTTCCGGCCTCGGCGCGATCATCGTCAACCCGGTGGACTCGGACGCGGCGAGCAACTCCGTCAA
Source organism: Streptomyces sp. NPDC006265 (assembly GCF_040613555.1). Lineage (NCBI taxonomy): Bacteria > Bacillati > Actinomycetota > Actinomycetes > Kitasatosporales > Streptomycetaceae > Streptomyces > Streptomyces sp. NPDC006265. The sequence continues at coordinate 2,219 of NZ_JBEXSH010000178.1, read as the reverse complement.
GGCCGCCGACAAGGCGAAGATCCCGGTCATCGCCGTCGACCGGGGCGTCAACAAGGCGTCGGTGGACGCCCTGGTCGCCTCCGACAACGTCGCCGGCGGTGAACTCGCCGCCAAGACCGTCGCCGACAAGCTGGGCGGCAAGGGCAAGATCGTGATCCTCCAGGGCCAGGCCGGTACGTCCGCGGCCCGGGAGCGCGCGCAGGGCTTCGCGAACGGCCTCAAGGCCTACCCGGGCATCCAGGTGGTCGCCCAGCAGCCCGCCGACTTCGACCGCACCAAGGGCCTCGACGTCATGTCGAACCTGCTCCAGGCCCATCCGGACGTCCAGGGCGTCATCGCCGCCAACGACGAGATGGCGCTCGGCGCGATCAAGGCGCTGGGCTCCAAGGCCGGCACGTCGGTCTCGGTCGTCGGCTTCGACGGCACGCCTGACGGACTGAAGGCGGTCGAGGGCGGCACGCTGTACGCGTCCGTGGCGCAGCAGCCGTCCCAGCTCGGGAAGATCGCCGTGGACAACGCCCTGCGGGCCCTGAAGGGCGAGAAGGTCCAGGAGACGGTGAAGGTGCCGGTGAAGGTGGTCACCAAGGAGAACGTGGCCGGCTTCAGCGGCTGACATCGGGGAACGGCGGGTGGTCGCGCACGGTGTGCGGTGACCGCCCGCCCATGTCACTCACGTGGGGAGACAACTCATGTACGACTACGACCTCCTGGTCGTGGGGTCGGCCAACGCCGACCTGGTGATCGGAGTGGAGCGCCGGCCCGGTGCCGGCGAGACCGTGCTCGGCTCCGACCTGGCCGTCCACCCGGGCGGCAAGGGCGCGAACCAGGCGGTCGCCGCCGCCCGGCTCGGTGCCCGTACGGCGCTGCTGGCCCGGGTCGGCGACGACGCGCACGGCCGGTTGCTGCTGGAGTCGCAGCGCGAGGCGGGCGTCGACACGGTGGGAGTCCTGGTGGGCGGCGCACCGACCGGCGTCGCGCTGATCACGGTCGACCCGTCCGGGGACAACAGCATCGTGGTCTCGCCCGGCGCGAACGGCCGTCTGACCCCTCAGGACGTCAGCGCCGCCGGGTGCCTCTTCCAGAGCTCGCGGGTGGTGTCGGCGCAGCTGGAGATCCCGCTGGAGACGGTGGTGGAGGCCGTGCGGAGCCTGGCGCCCGAAAGCCGCTTCGTGCTGAACCCCTCGCCGCCGCGCCCCCTGCCGCAGGAGGTGCTGGCGGCCTGCGACCCGCTGATCGTGAACGAGCACGAGGCGAAGGTGATCCTGGGTGGCTCCGCCGTCGGGGACTCCCCCGAGGACTGGGCGCGGATCCTCCTCGCCAAGGGCCCGAAGTCGGTGGTGGTGACGTTGGGCGCGCAGGGCGCGCTGGTGGCGTCGGCAGAGGGGGTCGCGCGCGTGCCGGCGGTGAAGGTGGACGCGGTGGACACGACCGGCGCGGGTGATTCCTTCACCGCCGCGCTGGCCTACCGGCTGGGCGCGGGCGCGTCGCTGGCGGAGGCGGCGGCGTACGCGGCGCGGGTGGGTGCCGCGACCGTGACGAAGGAGGGCGCGCAGGCGTCCTTCCCGACGGCGGCGGAGGTCGCCGCACCGTGAAGAGGACCGGAATTCTGAACCGTCACCTCGCCGGTGCGCTGGCCGAACTCGGCCACGGCGACGGGGTGCTGGTGTGCGACGCGGGCATGCCCATCCCCGACGGCCCCCGGGTGGTGGACCTGGCCTTCCGGGCCGGGGTGCCGGCGTTCGCCGAGGTGCTGGACGGGCTGCTGGCCGAGCTGGTGGTCGAGGGGGCGACGGCGGCCCAGGAGCTGCGGGAGGCCAACCCGGAGGCGTCGGCGCTGCTGGAGGGGCACTTCTCCGGACTGGACCTCGTGTCGCACGAACGCCTCAAGGAGCTGTCGGCGGGGGCCCGGCTCGTCGTCCGCACGGGCGAGGCACGGCCGTACGCGAACGTCCTGCTGAGGTGCGGCGTCTTCTTCTGACGTCCACGAAGGGCTCTGAGCAGCCCTGAACGGCCCCGAACGGTTTCGAGGAGGCCCGGTCCGTCGACCGGGCCTCCTCGGCCTTTCCCCTCCCGTCAGGAACCCCCGCGATCCCCCCAGATCCCCCTCCAGAAGTCCCGACGCCTAGTACGACCGCCATGGGGCCGAAAGGGTTGAGCGTTCCGGCACGAATCCGGCACACGGCGAGTCATCACGGCGACAACGGAAGGTGTCGTTGTCC
>NZ_JBEXSH010000177.1:0-12502 GCF_040613555.1 Streptomyces sp. NPDC006265 | reverse complement strand
GCATGCGGGCGGCTCGGACCGCCTGGCGGTCCGTGGGTGTCCGCCCGGCAGACCGGGCACAGATCCCGCCGGGTGGTCGCGGCCTCGTCGATCACGCAGCCCTGTAAGTCTCCGGGCCCAGGCAGGGCGCTCCACTCACGCCGCAGTCGACGTCCTGGACACCCAACGACGGATCCGTCATCGCCCGGCCCCCTACGACATCTTGTCGTCCCGGCGTGCCTCCAGCATGGCGCACCGAGCCGTGGCGACGGCTGAGCCCGGACGCCGTCCTTGACTTTGCGGCATTGGTCTACAACGTCAGGGCGGCGAGCGGGCTTGGACACTTCACGCAGGTGCCATGGCCTCATACATGCCGGGGCGCGCGTTCCCCCGGATCTCCCGTCTGGGCCCTCAGCCCCATGGGGAAATGAGCAGCCAGTTCCTGGCGGAACGCGTCGGTGTCGCCTTCCAGGGCAACCGCGGCCAACCTCTCGTGCTCGACGACCAATTGGTGCGGGTCGTCGCTGTAAGTGCGGTGATCGACGCTGAGGTGGAGGCGCAGTTTGGTCTCCCAGCCGTTCCAGAGACTCTGCAGGACGCCGTGCCCCGAGAGATCGTAGAAGAGCCTGTGGAATCGAAGATGCGCGTCGATGCTGGCCGGGATGTCGTCCTTCTCCATTGCCCGGCGGAGATCCTCGACGGTTTGCAGCAACTGGGGCCGCTCAGGACCGCGTAGTGCGTCGACCGAGAGCTCGGCGGCGTAGGGTTCGACACGTAGCCGGATCGAGTCGATCTCGGCGACCTCAAGAGCGCTCACCTCTACGACGAACGCCCCACGGTAGGGGATCTTTACGACGAGCCCTTCCTCCTCCAGCTTGGTCAGCGCCTCGCGCAGCGGGGACCGGCTGATCCCGAGATCAGCGGCGATGTGCGCCTCGCGCAGCTGGCCACCAGGAGGTACGGTCCCATCGAGGATGGCGGCACGCAGTGTGCGGTAGACGCCGTCCGGCGTCGTCATCCGCTGCTCCTGCCACTCGAACTTGTGGTCCACCCCGTTGCCCTCCCTCGACACTTGTCGACCATTTGGTCGTTTGTCGACTATACCTCCGCTGGTCACAGCTGGTGCCCCATTCGGCTCACAGGCCCAGTGACGTGTCGATGTCTCGGGCTGTGCCGTTTGGTTTGTCAGGCCGGTGCCGGTCCGGCGACGCGGGTGATTGTGGACCCGCAGCAGGGTGCAGCCGGCCAAGGGGAGCGCGGCGGTCCACGGCTCGGCGGTGCACAGGATATGCGACGCGGCCCCTTCGCGCTGGCGACGCCGACGGTTCGGACGTCTCCGATCCTGGCGGCCTGCTGATGAGCTGCACCCGGCGCTGGTACACCCTGCCATCGTGGGTCACCGCCGGGCCGGTGATCCGCCACGGCATCCTCCGCAAAGGCATCGAGTCCTCGCAGCGTCTGGGCCGCCGCCGGGTTGTCGAGAGGGCCCCTGTCCTGACTCGCCGGTTGCGGCCCCGGTACCGCCGCCACGAGCGCAAGGCAAGGCAGCCGAACACCTCCTGGCAGTTGTTGACAGCCGTACCCATCTGGTCGACAATCGGCTATCAAGATGGTCGACAATCGACCAAAGTAGGCAGCTCCGCTGAAGCACTAGGAGGACCAGTGGGATTCGATGTCAAGCCCAAGTTCGTGACGTTCGACATGAATGGAACGCTGATCAAGTTCAGCATCAACGACGCGATGCGTGAGGTCCTGGGCGACCGACTGCCGGCCGAGGTCGCCGATGAGTTCCTGCGGATCTGCAAGGCATACCGGATCGACGAGTGCACGGGCGCGTACCAGCCGTTCCACCAGGTCGTCGCTCGCTCCATGGAACGCGCTCTGCACAAGGTCGGTCTCGAGTACCGCGAGGACGAAGCGCAGGCGGTGTACGAGCGCATCCCCACCTGGGGCCCGTACCCCGGTGTCACCGAGGCGCTGAACCGCTTGGCCGAGGAAGTCCCGCTGGTCATCATCACGAACAGCGACACCGCGCACGCCGTGCGCCTCGCGGAGAACCTCAAGGCCCCGTTCGAGGTCGTCATCAGCGCCGAAGAGATGGGTGTCTACAAGCCACGGCTCCGGGCGTTCGAGTATGCGTTCGACAAGCTCCGCGTGACGCCCGACGAGCTCGTGCACGTCTCCGCGAGCCCGATGTATGACCTGCGCTCCGCGGCAATCATGGGCATCAAGAACAAGGTGTACATGGACCGCGGCTTCGAGCACGACGAGCACTGGCTCGGCTACGAGCGGATCACCGACATCGCCGACCTCCCGGTCCTCTTCGGCCTTCCGCGTCCCTGACGCCTGAGCGGACAACTGAGGACTGGAGGTACCCGTCCTCGCCGGCAACGCGTATCTCGTGCACCACCGGGCGGTGTGCTCGGGCATCTAACTCTCGGGCCGACTGCCTTTCAGGGAAGGTGAGCTGCTGGGTCAGGGCGTTCTCGGCCGGGACGTGGCGCTGGAGACGGCGCGGGAGCTCGCCGCCATGCCGCGCTCAACTGCCTCGCCGCCGTTGTGCAGGCGGTGGGCGATCTGGACCGGGTCCGGGTCGTGCAGATGCTGGTCTTCGTGGCCGGCACGCCGGACTTCGGTGAGCAGTCGAACGTCGCCGACGCGGCCGGTGAACTGCTCATCGAGGTGCTGGGCGAGAACGGACGGCACGCCCGCACCTCGATCGGGGTCGCCGGGCTTCCCCTCGACACCCCTGTCGTGATCCAGATGATCTGCACCGCGGTGTAGCGGCGAACCAATGATGAGCAGTGCATCTGTGAACCGGCTCCAACAGGCACTCGACACCCTCGTTGAGCGAATGACACCCCGGGGCCGATCGTGCCGGCCGACGTGACGCAGGACTACATCGACCGTATGCAGGGCTTTGCCGCACCGTCCTCTCCCTCGCATCGTCGGAGTCCTCGTACATCACCGGGGCAGCCCACCCCCGTCGACGGCGGCTACACCGCCTTCTAGTGCCGCGACAGGCAACGTTCGCCCCGTCGCGACGCCCGGCACGCTCCCCCCGAGCTCTCGACTCCGCTCGAGCAGGGGGTACCCCCACTCGCCGCACCGGCCGAAACCCCGAGTACGTCCAGTACGAGGGCTTCCGGCCGGCACGCCGAGAGCACGCACCGGACGCCGCTCCTCAACGGGCAAACGTCGCCTGCCGCGGCACTAGTACCGGCCCACGCAGTTCCCAGAGACAGAAGAAGGACGCACATGAACGCCCTTGCGCCACCACCCCGGAACGGAGAGCTCGGCTTCTGGGTGGCCCAACTGGCCGACAGGAGGCCCTCATTTCCCCGCTTCACCGGTCAGGACTCCGTGGACATGGCCATTGTCGGCGGCGGCTACACCGGCCTGTGGGCGGCGTACTTCGCCAAGAAGCTCGAACCGTCGCTCTCGGTCGCCGTCTTCGAGGCCGAACAGGTGGGCTATGGCGCATCAGGACGCAACGGTGGCTGGCTCTCGGCAATGCCCCCAGGAAACCGTGCCACCTTCGCCCGCGCCGGGGGAGGGCTGGAGGCGAGCCGGGCACTGCAGCAGGAGTTCGGCGCCGGCGTCGACGCGGTCCTGGACATCCTCCGGGCCGAGGGCATCGATGCCGATCAGCACAAGGGTGGCGCGCTCGTCGCCGCCCACACTCAGGCGGGGCTGGGCCGGCTTGTCGCCAGGCGTGATGCCGACCTCAAGTACGGGCTGACCGACGACGAGGTCCGCATGCTCGACCGGGACGAGTTCCGGAGCCGGATCAACATCTCCACCGTCCACGGCGGGCTCTTCTACAAGCACTGCGCGCGGTTCCACCCCGCGAAGCTCGTCTACGGCCTCGCCGAAACCCTGACCTCCATGGGGGTCAGGATCTTCGAGGGCAGCCGAGTGAACAGTGTCGGGGGCAAGACCCTCACCCTGGCCAACGGACGTGTCACCGCGGCCAAGACGTTCATCTGTACCGAAGGCTATTCGGGACAGTTGCTCGGCAGCCGGACCCTGATTCCTGTCAATTCCTCGTTGATCGTGACCAAGCCCCTGCCGGAGGAGGCATGGCAGCAGATCGGCTGGGACGGGCTGCAGTGCCTCAGCGACTCCGCGCACACGTTCATCTATGCCCAGCGGACGTCGGACGGCCGTATCGCCATGGGGGGCCGTGGTGTCCCCTACCGCTTCGGGTCCGACACAGGGGGAGCCGGTGCGACCGCCCAGTCCACCATTGACTTGATCTCGCAGAAGCTCAGTTCCTTCTTCCCGGGCATCCCCTTCGAGGTGGATCACGCCTGGTCGGGAGTCCTGGGCGTCACGCGGGACTGGAACGGCGGCGTGCACTGGGACCAGGCATCGGGGATCGGGTCGTCCACCGGCTACGCGGGACACGGTGTCACGTCGGCCTACGTCGGCGGCAGAACTCTCGTGGAGCTCGCCTTCGAGAAGGAAACCGAACGGACCACCCTTCCCTGGGTCGGCTACCGGGCACGGAAGTGGGAACCAGAACCCATCCGCTGGCTGGGCGTTCATGCCATGTACCGACTCTTCGGTATTGCCGACCAGTGGGAAGAGCGCAGGGGTTCCAGCAAGACCTCACTCCTGGCCAGATTCGGCAGCAGACTCGCCGGACTTCACGAGTAAAGAAAAGAGACTGCTCTCATGGACGCACAACTCGCAGTCATCGGTCTGGGCAGCATCGGAAGCATGGCCCTGTGGCAGGCCTCCCGGCTGTCCGACTCGGTAGTGGGCTTCGAGGCCGCCACCCCCGCCCACGGCCGCAGTGCCGTGGGCGGGGACACCCGTCTGCTCCGCATGATCTACTTCGGGAAGCCCGACTACTACCCCATCATGGAACGCTCCCGCAGCCTCTGGGCCGAGCTCGAAGCGGAAACGGGACAGGAAATCCTCACGATTACCGGGGGCCTGACTATTGGGACGGCGAACAGCAGCTTCATCAACAGCCTCCTCGAGACAGCCCGCATCACCGGAGCCGAGCACGACGTCCTCAGCCGGGAGGAGATAGCGGACCGCTACCCCCAGCACAACCTCCGCCCCGACGACTGCGCCATCTATGACCCCCGCGCCGGCGTTCTGCGCACCGACCGCGCCGTCAGCGCCGCCGTCGCGGCGGCCCAGGCCAACGGCGCCACAGTCCTTCAGAACACACCCGTGGACAGCATCACCGAAACCGGCCACGGCGTGGTCGTCGCCTCGGGCGACAGAACCTGGACGTTCGAGAAGGTCATCGTCGCCTCGGGAGGCTGGTCCCGAAGGCTCATGCCCGACCACCTCAAGGCTGTCACGGAAACCCATCGGATCGTCCTGACCTGGTTCGTCGCCCAGGACGGCACGCAGTTCTCGCCGGAAAGCTTCCCCATCTTCAGCCGGCAGTACGACGATCGCTCCCTGTACGGCGCACCCGCCGTCGACGGCGTGACGGTCAAGGCATCGGTGGACGCACCGCTGAGAGGGCGCGCAAGGGCAACCCCCGACCCGGACTCCGTGCCCAGGGAACTCACCCCGCAAGAAATCGAAAAGGTCACCGAGACTGTCACCGAATTCTTCCCCGGCCTGATCCCCACCATCGTGCGCTCCGACGCCTTCCCCGAACTTTTCACCGAGGACAGGCATCCTCTCCTCGGCCGGCTGGACGAGAACAGTACGGTCTACTGCGCCACCGGATTCTCCGGAAAGGGCTTCAAAATGGCCACCGGCTATGGCCACATCGCCGCACACGAGGCGCTCGGCAAACAGACCATCGAAGGCCTGGACTTCGTGCGTCCGGACCGGTTCAAGACCAGGTAGCCCACCCGCTACCGCCACCTCGGCGCAGTAGCGCCGGCGGCAGACCACTGACCTCGTCGGTGATCTGCAGTCGTATGGCGGACGAGGACTCGGGGCGGCGCCGTATGCTCCTTCCAGCCTTCACCAGCGTGCGACGCCCCGCGTCGTACGGAGCCGGACAGGAGCCGACCGGCCGCGCGAAGCCGCTGCGTGGCGGCACCCGACGGCAGGGGTGAGGCTGGAAGAACAGTGAAGGGCGGGCGGCGGGGAGATCCCTGGAGGTGCCATGACCAGTGCGGACGGGCGTCATCCGATCGTGGTGGGCGTCGACCCGGACCCTTCGAAGCGGTTGGCCCTCGCCTGGGCCGCCGACGAGGCGGATCGACGTCACCTGCCGCTGCGGCTCGTCCACGCCCAGGGTGTGCCGACCGGCGGATACCGGTCGGGGAAGGTGCGGCCGTCCTGGGAGGAGTGGAACCGGGCGCTGCACGGCCTGGGTGACCAGGTGCTCAAGGAGGCGGTCGCCTTCGTCGAGGCCCGGCGGCCGGCGGTGGAGGTGTCGACATTGCTGGCGGAAGGAGAGCCGACGTGGGTCCTGCGCGAGGAGGCCCGGGGCGCCGCCCTGGTCGTGGTGGGCTCCTGGCACCTGAGCAGACGGCGCGAGATGTTCTCCTCCGCCTCCGTGGTGTTCCCGCTCGCCGCCCACGTTCCCTGCCCGGTCGCGGTGGTACCGGAGCCGGAGCACGTCACCCAGCAGCCCGCCTACTTCGTGGTCGGCGTCGACGGCAGCCCGCATTCGGCCGCGGCGGTAGACATGGCGTTCGAGGAAGCGGCCCTGCGTGGAGCGCTCCTGCGGGCCCTGTACGTGTGGCATCCGCCGCTTCTCGGTGTCCTCGATGAGGAAGCCGCGATGCGAGTGTGCCGCCGGGTGCTCTCGGAGACGGTCGCGGGGCGCACCGCGACGCACCCGGACGTGGGGCTGCACCACGAGGTCGTCCGCGGACACCCGGTGCGGGTCCTGACGGAGGCCTCGGAACACGCCCTGGGCCTGGTGGTGGGAACCAGGGGACACGGAGGGTTCACCGGAATGCTTCTGGGCTCTGTCAGCCAGGGCGTACTGCATCACGCCCGCTGCCCTGTCATCACGGTCCCGGCGTGAGGCAGCCAACGGTCCGGGACCTGTCTCCCGGACGTTCCTGTCCGTGCCGGCCGGCCCGCCGCGCGATGAGACGGCGTCGCCGGTCATGAGCGGCGAACGGGCTGGTACGGACCGGCTGGTACCGGGCGGAGGGAGGGACGAGGCGGTCGGTGCCACCTCCGATTCCGGGCCGCGTTCTCCGGTGTCGGAACTCCCCGCGGGTGAGGTCCTCACCGCGCTGGGCACATCACGGCGCGGTCTGCCGACGGCCCAGGCACGGGTCAGGCTGGAGCAGTACGGGACCAACGAACTGCCACGCGCGGGGCGCCGCGCCGTGTGGCGGCAGTTGGGGGCGCAGCTCACGGACCTCTTCGCGGTGGTGCTGATCGTCGCCTCGGGGATCACCTTCCTGGCGTACGCGCTGGAGGAACCGCGCGAGGTGGGCACCCTGCAGCTGGCGGTGGCGATCCTGGGTGTCGTGATGCTGAACGCCGGCATCGGCTTCGCCCAGGAGTACTCGGCCGAACGAACGGCTCAGGCCCTGGAGGCGATGGTGCCCCACACCTGCCGGGTGCTGCGCGACGGCGAACGGCTGGAGGTGCCCGCCCAGGACCTGGTGCCGGGCGACGTGGTGGTGCTGGAGGCCGGGGACGCCGTGTCGGCGGACTGCCGGGTGGTCGAGGCGCACGAGCTGGCGGTGAACAACGCGCCGTTGACCGGGGAGAGCAACGCCGTCGGCCGTCCGGCCGAGCCGGTGGCCGCCGGACCGCCGTTGGAGGCCCGCAACTGCGTGTTCATGGGGACCGATGTCGTCGCCGGATCCGGGCGGGCCGTGGTTTTCGGCACCGGCGCGGCGACCGAGTTCGGGCGGATCTACCGGCTGGCCGCGGCAGCCCCCCGGCAGAAGACCCCGCTGCAGCTCCAGGTGGCCTCCATGGCGCGGCGGGTGGCAGGAGCGGCCCTGGCGATCGGTGCCCTGCTGTTCGCCGTGCGACTGCCTACCGGGGAGTCCACGGTGACCCTGTTCGTGTTCGCACTGGGCGTGATGGTGGCGCTGGTGCCGGAGGGGCTGCCCGCCACGCTGTCGGTGTCGCTGGCGATCGGCGTGCGGCGGATGGCGCGCCGCCATGCGCTGATCAAACAGTTGCTGGCGGTGGAGGCGCTCGGGTCGACGACGGTGGTGTGCACCGACAAGACCGGGACGCTCACCCAGGCGGAGATGACCGTCACCCAGGTGTGGGCGGGAGACGCGCCGCACCCCGTGAGCGGTGTGGGGTACGAGCCGAGCGGCGAGATCGCCGACGCGGCGCCGGTGCGTGAGCTGCTGCGGGTGGCGGGCCTGTGCTGCAACGCCCGGCTTGTTCCACCTACGGGCCCTCGGGAGCACTGGCGGGTGCTCGGCGACACCACGGAGGGAGCGCTGCTCGTCGTCGCGGCCAAGGCCGGTGTGGATCCGGGCGCGGAGGAGTCGGCGGCGCCGCGGGTGACCGAATTCCCCTTCGACTCCGACCGCAAGCTGATGACCACGGTGCACAAGACCGGCGCGGGTTACCAGGCGTGTGTCAAGGGAGCGCCCGGAGAGCTGCTGGCGCGGTGCACCGACGTGGAGTGGGACGGGCGGCGCGGGCTCCTGACCGGGGCGGAGCGGCTGGCGGTCGTCGCGACGAGTGACGCACTGGCGTCGCAGGGGCTGCGAGTGCTGGCCGTCGCGCGGCGGGCGCTGGACGGGCCCCGCCCGGCGCAGGAGGAGGCCGAGTCTGCGCTGACCCTGCTGGGCTTGGTCGGCATGCTGGACCCACCGCGCCCGGAGGTCACCGACGCGGTTGCCGCCTGCCGCCGGGCCGGCATCCGGGTCGTCATGGTCACCGGCGACCACCCGCTGACAGGGGAGGCCGTGGCCCGCCGGGTGGGGATCGTGCGGCGGCCGGATCCGGTCGTGGTGACGGGCGCCCGGCTCGACGCGATGGACGACGAGGCGCTCGACTCGCTGCTCACCGAGCCGTCCGAGCTGCTGCTGTGCCGGGTCAGTCCGGAGCACAAGATGCGCGTGGTCACCGCCTTCCAGCGGCGTGGCGAGGTGGTGGCGGTCACCGGGGACGGAGCGAACGACGCCCCGGCGCTCAAGCACGCGGACATCGGCGTGGCGATGGGGGCCTCAGGCACCGATGTGGCCCGGGAGGCGGCCTCGATGGTGCTGCTGGACGACTCGTTCGCGTCCATCGCCACGGCGGTGTGGCTCGGCAGGTCCGTCTACCAGAACATCCGCAAGTTCTTGATCTACGTCTTCAGCAGCAACATCGGCGAACTCGGCCCGATCCTGGCGGCGACGTTCGCCGGATTTCCACTGGTGCCTATCAGTGCGGTGCAGATCCTGGCGATCGACCTGGGCTCGGACGTCATGCCCGCCCTGGCGCTGGGCGCGGAACGGCCCGAGCCGGACGTGATGGACCGCCCGCCGCGCTCCCGGCGCGAGCGGCTGTTCTCGACGGCGGTGGTGGCGCGCATCCTGTTCCTGGGCGGCATCCAGGCGCTCGGCGTGTGCGCCGTGTTCTTCTGGCACATCCACTCCTCCGGTATCCCGTTCGACGACTTCACCGAGGACCACCCCGTCTACCGGGAGGCCGTGACCTTGGCCCAGGGCGGGATCGTGCTCAGCCAGTTCTTCGTCTCCCTCGCGGTGCGCACCGATCGCCAGAGCATTGTGAAAGCAGGCCTGCTGTCCAATCCGGCCCTGCTGGCGGCAGGCGGCTTCGGTGTCGCCGTCATGGCCGCGATCAGCTACCTGCCGCCCCTGCAGGCCGTCTTCAACACCGCTCCGCTCGATGCCGCCGACTGGGCGGTCCTGGCCGGGCTCGGCACCCTGCCCCTGCTCGCGGACGAAGCCCGCAAGGCGTGGCTGCGTCGCCGCGCCACCCGCCCGGAAGGAGCCCCACGGTGAAGGTGATCGTCGTCGGATGCGGACGGGTGGGCGCCACCCTCGCCGGTCTGCTCGCCTTGGAAGGGCACGATGTGCAGGTTGTAGACCGGCGTCCCCGAGCGGCCCGGCGGCTGCCCGACAGCCCGCGTATCCGCTTCCACGAGGGCAACGGCTACAGCCGCGCGGTGCTCCAGACGGCCGGGATCGAGCACGCGGACGCCTTCGTCGCCGTCACCTCGGGCGACAGCAGCAACATCGTCAGCGCGCGCACGGCGAAGGAGACCTACCGAGTACCGATCGTCCTCGCCCGCGTCTACGATCCCCGGCGTGCCGACATCTACCGCGAACTCGGCATCCCCGCCATCGCCAGCGTCCGCTGGACCGTGCACCAGATTCACCAGATGCTGCTGCACCGCCATCTGAGCCCCGAACTCAGCTTCGGCAATGGAGAGACCCTGCTCATCCGCTCCGAGCTGCCGGACTATCTCATCGGGCGGCGGCTGACCGAGTTCGACGTCGACGGCGAGATCCGCGTCGTCGAGGTCACCCGTGCGGGTCGCTCCCTCATCCCGGCGCACAGCACGTCCGCGCGGGCCGGCGACCTGGTCACCTTCGCCGTCGCCGCCACCGCGCTCGGCAGGCTGCGCGGCTTTCTCGACAAGGAGCTGGGGACATGAACGTGCTCATCGCCGGCGCCGGACGCCTCGGCACACAGATCGCCCAGGTGCTGTCCGCGGCCCGCAACGAGGTCACGCTGATCGACAGCGACGACGACCGCGTGGCCGCACTTCAGGACCGCCTCCCGGGCGTGCTGCTGGTCGCCGGGGACGCGTGCGAACCGACCCGCCTGGAACACGCCGGTGCGCTTACCGCCGACCTGGTCCTCGCCACCACTGGTGATGACGAGGACAACCTCGTCATCGGCCTGCTCGCCAAACGGCAGTTCTCTGTACCCCGCGTGGCCGCCCGCGTCAACGACGCCGACAACGCTTGGCTGTTCGACGCACGCTGGGGCATCGACGTCGCCGTACCCACCGCCACGCCGCTGATCTCTCTGATCGAAGAGGCCACCGGGGCCACCGACACGGTCGCCCTGCTGCGGCTCAGCAAGGCGGGCGTCGACGTCATCGAAACGGCCATCACGCCCCAGTCCAGAGCGGTGGGCCAAGCTCTGGGCGAGGTCAGCCTGCCGGAAGGGACGGTGGTCGCAACGATCGTCCGCGACGGACAGCCCACCGTGCCGGATCCGGCGATCCGCCTGCGGGCCGGGGACGAACTCCTGCTCGTTTCCCATTCCGCGACCGAACGGGAGATCCACACCGCGTTCCAGTGAACCGTCCCGGTGCCGGGCACGCCAGGCTGCCCGCCGGCGGGGCGAGGCCGGGTGCCGGACCGAGCGACAGGCGCCTCAGTGACGCTCTCCCGCTCCACGCACCACCGCGACCGGACTATGCGCGTGATGCAGCAGGGCCTGGCTGACGGAGCCCAGAAGCAACCCGGCGAAACCACCGCGCCCCCGCGCACCGACCACCACCAGCTGAGCGGAGCGGCTCGCCTCGATCAACGCCTCCCGCGTCCCGCCGTGCACCACTCTGTGATCCACCGCGACACCGGGGTAGCGCTCCTGACGGCCGGCGACCGCCTCGGCCAGTAACCGCTCCTCCTCCTCGGCCAGCGCTCCCGGCGGGTTCGCGTACGGCATCGACGGATCCTGCGGGGCGGGCATCGGCGCGTTCCACGTGGTCCAGGTGTGCAGCGCCACCAGCGGTGCGTTCCGCAGGGAGGCTTCTGCGAACGCGAAGTCCACGGCCTTCTGTCCTGCGGCCGAGCCGTCGATGCCCAGCACGATCGGACCGTCGGTGTGCGGCTGCTCGCGCACGACCAGCACCGGACAGCGGCCGTGTGCCGCCAGATGCACCGCTGTCGACCCCACCAGCAGCCCGACGAACGCGCCCATGCCCCGGGATCCGACCACCACCAGCGCCGCGGCGCGCGACTGCGCCTCCAGAACGGTCAACGGCTCACCGCTCAGGACGACATGACTGACATCGACCTCCGGCCACACCGTCCGCGCCCGTTCGACCGCCTCGGCCACCATGCGATCGACCATGTTCTGCAGCCCGCTCTCCGGCGGTCCCAGCGGTGGCGACCCGAAGGGCACGTGCGTCGCGGGCCAGACGAACGCATGCACCACCCGCAGCCCCGCCCCGCGCAACCGCGCCTCCCGCGCGGCAGCCTCCACTGCGGCAAGACTCGACGCCGAACCGTCCACGCCCACGACAACGAGACCAGTCACCATGCCTCCCTCGCACCTGACGCCGTCACTCTCACGTCCAGGTTCGCCCCCATCACGCTCCGCCGCCCCGGGGACGAGTGGCCACTGGGGGGCACCCCACGGTGTGGGAGAAGACCCGGCCGGCTTCGCCGACGACCTCGTCGGGCAGCTCACGACCGACGCCGAGCAGCCCACCGCCGCCGGACGCTGTCCTCGTGCTCGGCCTGTTCCAAGGCGAGGTCGCTCCGGTCCAGGGCCTCCCGCAGGCGGGGGATCCAGTGGCGCCGCAGGGCGCGGACCCGGTGCCGGGTGCTGCTGACCTCCGCGCCCAGGTACTCGTCGATGTCCCCCGGCAGCGGGGCCGTGGACGCGTACGTCACGGCGGGCG
>NZ_JBEXSH010000176.1:0-12515 GCF_040613555.1 Streptomyces sp. NPDC006265 | reverse complement strand
CCCGCCAGCGGCTGCGCGGGTCGGGCAGGGCGTTGAACTGGTCGCGGTGGCGCAGGCCAAGCGGCTCTGCAGGCGGCGCAGGGCGAAGAAGTAGCCGGCGCGCTCCACGGCCTCGGCGCATCGCGCATCGGCCAGCCGGTCCCGCCAGAAGCCCGCGACACCGGTGAAGGCGTAGGCGCCGTGCAGCAGGCCGGTGAGGTGACGTGGGTCGGTGCGCCAGGGGGCGTAGTAGCGCTCGGCGCGGTCGTCGTCCAGCAGCGGGAACAGGTGCAGCAGGGCGGCCAGTTTGCTGTGCTGCAGCTCGTGCACCACGGTTTCGGCGAGGGCGAGCGCGGAGGCCGGCCGGACGATGAGCATGCCGCCGAAGGAGTCGCCGCTGGAGGCCGAGACCTGGACGAAGGGCAGCGGGGGCGGGCTGACCCCCGTGCGCCCGAAGGGCACGATCGCCCGGATCATGGCGGGGTGGACCCGCCCGGGGCCGGGCGTGGCCGGGCGGGCGAGGATCCGCGCGGCCTCGCCGAACAGCCGCTGCCACTCCCGCGCCTCGTCCTCGTCGACGCGGGCGGGGGGCAGGTGGTCGTCGAGATCGCGGTAGGGGTCGAGGTCTTCGAGCACCACGGCGACCGGGACCGCGCCGTCGGAGCCGGCATGGGTGAGGGTGCGCAGCGGGAGCCAGGTGCCCCTGCCGGGGTCGTCACGCCGCTCCGGCGGTCGGCAGGTCACCCGCACCGAGCCGGTCGTACGGCCCGGCCCGGTGACCGTCAGCTCTCCCCCGGCCGTCGTGGCCCGGCCGACCGTCAGGCCCTCCTGCGCGCCGGGGAGCAGGACCATGCCGAGACCCGGCAGGGGCAACCGCCCGTCGGCGAGAGGGACGTCGAAGGCCGCCTCCGTGCCCGCGTGCAGGGACGCCGAGAGGGCGAGCGCACTGAAATGGCCCGCTTCCGCCCAGAGCGGCGGCCCGTCGGCCGTGCCGTGGACCCGCCGCAGCATGTGGGAGATCCAGCCGCCGGTCGGCGGGGCCAGCAGCAGCCCTTCGACCGGCTCGGGCGACTTCTCGGCCGCCTCCTTGAGCACCCGCCAGGCCTCCGCGACCGGGGTGAGGGGGGTGGGCAGGGCGTCGAGGTGGCCGAGGAGGGTGCGCAGGAGCAGCAACCGCCGTGCCCGTTCTGCCCGTTCGAGGAAGGCGACGGCCGCTGCCGAGCCGCCTCCGGCGGCCAGCTCCGCGAAGAGCCGGTCCGGCATGCGGAAGGGAGCGAGGTGCTGCTCGCTGGTCATCGTCGCGGACCTCCGGTCGGGTTGGCGGACATGCGGGGACCCCGGTGCGCGTACGGGTGTCGCACCGGGGTGCTGCCGTCGGGACGGCGCCGGCGTCTAATCGGCTCGGGCGCCGCCCGGCCCTTCGCCGCTCCGCATGCTGCTGCGGGCGCGCAGCACCTCGGTCAGCAGGCGCGTAGTGGGAGGAAGGGCAGGAAGACCGTCCACGGCGCTCAGGGGCAGCGCCGCGAGGTCCGCCAAATCGGATTCCCAGACATCGGTCTCCGCGGTGGCGACGACCGGTTCAGGTGCGGCGGCTCCAGCGCGGTGCAGAGCGGGCGGCTGGTCCAAGGTGCTCCCCCTTCTCGCACGGTGGCACGCGATGCCCCGTGTCTTTCCATCATGGCCAATACCCCCCGGGGGGAAAACCGTACGATCACGCCACTGATCATCGCCGGTCCCCTCCCCGCGGCGATGTGGATGCCAACTCACCGATGGCGGCGGCAAGTTCCTTCTTCAGTTTCGGATCGTCGTCGACGGACACCACAGCGTCGAACAGGTCCCACACTGCCTCCGGGTTCCGGCGGACGAGCCCGCCGAGGATGTTGACCACGTCGGTTCGTGGCCTGCTGTGGCGGCGGAGTACGGCTGTGACACGGGGGTTCAGCGCGGCGACGACCGTCTGTCGTTCGTCCGGGTCGTGCATCAGGGGGTAGGCGAGCAGGGCCTCCACCGCGCGCTGAAACGCCGCGAGGGGGCGCGCAGGGCCGGGCGGGCCGGCCGGGGGCAAGGCTTCGCGGCGCTCGGGGCACTGGAGCCGGATCTCGGGATGCTGAAGAGTCCGGCCCTCTTCCCTGAGGGCCGCGATGCGCGCCCGAACGGCCGGAAACAGTTCCTCCGGATCGGGCGGCGCGGGCAGCACGGCGGCCCGGTCGGCCAGCAGACCGAGCAGGACGTCGGAGAACAGGCCGGTCGCGCGGACGGGGTCATTGGCCGCCGCCCGGCCGCGGCCGGCGGCGCGCAGCACGGTCTGCCGGTGCGCATGGCCGGGCCGGCCCACGGGCAGGGCGTCGGCGGGCAGCGCCTCCCGGAAGGCGAGGTCCTCCTCGAACGTCTCACAGGCGTCCACGATCCACATCTGCTCGCGCAGCCCCGGCACGGCGTCGCCCGCGTACCGGGCGAGCGCGGAGTCCAGGTCGATGCCCACCTTGTCGTCGACACCGGCGTCCGCGCAGAACAGCCGCAGCCGGCCCGCCCTGTCCAGCACGCCGTGACCGCCCCACCACACCCACAGCATGTCGCCCTGGGCCGGGGACAGTTCACGGACGAGTACCCGTCGAAGCGTCGCCTGGTCGGCGCTCCGGTAGGGCACTTGCGGGTCGTAGGGCGGCAGCGGCGACAAGTGCAGGCGCAGTTGGGACTCGGGAACCCCGGATTCCCGCAGCAGCCGCCAGAACCGCACGGCGTCCCGGGCGGGCCCGGGCAGCCCCCAGGCGTCCCCGGCTTCGTACCGCTCGATCCCGACGACGAGGGCGTGCACCCGGGCCGGGTCGACGGGCGGAATCGGCCCGGTCACGGCAGGTGGTCGACGATGTGGCGGTACACGGCGGGGTTCGTCCAGTAGGCGCTGTGCGCGGCGGGGAACGGCTGACCGCTGTCGACGGGAACATCGGTGACACGCCCCGGGAAGAGCTCCGCCCCCAGATAGCCGAGCAGGTCGCGCGGGTCGTACAGGTTCAGCCAGGAGGGGACGTGCGGCGGCAGGGTCGCGGGGTGTTCGAGGGACGGCAGGGAGCCCGACTCGTAGAGGAAGGGCCCCTGGGAGCCGGCCGTCACCAGCAGGCCGACCTGCGGCAGCGGGGCGGAGATCAGCGTGTCCAGGGCGATGATGCCGCCGAGACTGTGGCCGACCACGGCGACGGGCGGCTCCAGCCCGGCGACGAGGGCGCGCAGTCCGTCCCGGAAGGCGGCGCCCCGGCTCAGATAGCGCAGGATGTCGCCGGTGGCGGGGTGGGCCGCTTCGGTGAGGGCACGACGGCGGCGTTCGACGGCCCGCGCGGCCATGGCTCCGGCCGACCGCAGGAGGTAGGAGCGCAGTCCCCGCTCCGAACCCCCGGGCGGCGCGCCGAGGGCCTCGGCGATCCGGTCGGTGACGGCGTCCCGCCTCTCGCCGACGGGGACGAGCGGGGAGTCGGCATCGAGGGCGTCGGATATGAGGCGGGCGATCAGGGAGCGGGCGGCGAGTACGGCGAGGTCCGGGGGGCCGAGGGCGTCGGCGGCGGGACCGAGCACAGGGTGGGCGGCCAGGTCGATGGCGGCGCGGGCCAGTCCGGGGCCCACCTCGGCTCCCGGTGCGTCGCCCCCGGCGGCCAGTGCGGTGAGCAGTGCGCGCATGCGCTCCTGCGGCGGTACGGTGCCGGGCGGGCGTTCGACGGCCGGGCCGGTTGCCGCGGCGGCCGAGACCAGTTCGGCGTACGGGTCGTCGTAGAGGACGGCCCAGGCCGTGGTCGCCTCGTCGCCCGGGTCCGGGCTCGCACCGGGACCGCGCGTGGTGCCGGCCCGGGGCGGCAGGCTGGCCCCGCCGGCCGCGAACGTGGCACCGTGTGCCGTTCCCCAGTCGTAGGGGACGACCTCCGGCTCGGTGTGCTGTGCCGCCAGTCCGGCCGTCACCCGTTCCGCCAGGGCGGAAAGGGCCGGTTCCCGCACCCCGGTTCCGTGAACGAAGACGACCGTCGTCATGCGCCCCCCGTCACACGAACACCCTTGCGGTGTCAACTTCCCACTATCGCAAGGATGTTGTGGCCAGGCAAACGGGCGCGCTCCGTGTCACATCGGCATGGGTGCGATGTCGCACTCGATGCGGCGGCGCTGGCGGGCGGCCTGGAGCCAGGGGTGGTCGGTGCGCAGCACCGCGGCGAAGCCCTCCACCGCCTTGCGCTGGAGCACGTCCGCCTCGTCTCCTCGCCCGAGGCCCCGCAGATCGAGGGCGAGGTTGGAGGTGCAGGAGAGGGTGAGGGGGTGGTCCTCGCCCGCCACCTCCGTCAGCAGCGGCAGGTTGGCGGAGTCGACCGCGTGGGCCCGCTCGAAGTCGAGCCGCGCATAGGCGGTGTTGGCCTGGCCGATGCCGACGGTGAGCGCGATGATGTGACGCGCCCCGACCGTGTCGCTCAGCCGGCGCACCACGTCGTCCTCCAGCTCCTGCGCGATGTCCAGCGAGCCCAGGGCGCGCTGGGTGGCCGCCAGGTTCGCCCGGGTCACCAGGGTGTGTGCGTGGTCGCCGCCGAGGCGCCGTTCCAGCCTGGCCACGGTCGGCTCCGCGATCCGGAGCGAGCCTTCCAGATCCCCGGCCAGGCGCCGGTCGACGCAGACGTTGGTCGCCGTGGTCAGCGAGTCGAGGTGCTCGTCGCCGTAACGGGACTTGAAGTTGCGCAAGGTCTCCTCGGCGAGCTTGGCGCCCTCGGCGAGGTCGCCGTCCCGGCGGCGGCAGACTGCCAGGTCCCGGGCGATACGCAGGGTCAGGGGGTGCTTCTCGCCGAGCGCGGTGAACGCCCGGCGGCAGACGTCCTCCTGCCACTCGCGCGCCTTGGGGTACCGGCCCGCCTCCCGCATGTCGATGGCGACGCAGTGCAGGGTGTTGAGCGTGAAGAAGCTGGAGTCGCCGAGGAGCATGTCGCGCTGGCGGGCGGTCTCCTCGTCCAGTGGCAGCGCCTCCTTGAACTCCCCGCACAGTCTCAGGTCGACCCCCCAGCTGTGTGCGCCCCGCAGGGCGGCCTGGTCTTCGGGGCCGAACAGTGAACGGGCCAGTTCGGTGGCCTCCTTGCCCAGGTCCCGCGCCTCCTGGAACCGGCCCTGGTAGCGGCGGGCGTCGGACATCTCGCACAGGGAGTCGATGAGCTCCTCCGGCTCGACCTGCACCCGGCGGGACACCTCGAGCGCCTTCTCGGTGAGCGGGATCGACTCGGAGATCTGGCCCACCTGGCGCAGCAGGAACGCGAGGCCCTTGGTCATGCGGATGACATAGATGTCCTCCTCGCCGGAGGCGGCCAGCCAGGCGCTCCACGCCTGCCGGCCGAAGATCGCGGCGCCTTCGTGGTCGCCCCAGTAGTACAGGAACCACATGGTGTCGTAGACCAGGTCGCGCACATAGGGGTCGGTGCTGGTCACGGCCTGGGAGGCGAGGACGTGGGGCAGCAGCGCCTGGTAGTCGCGCCACTCCTGGGAGGAGCCGTAGGGGCCCCGGTTGGCGGCGGACAGCAACTGGTGGGCGGCGTCCCGCATCCGCTCGCGTTCCTCCTCGCTCAGCTTGGCGAGGAGGACGGTCTGGAGGAGGCGGTGCATCTGCAGGGTGCCGGCCCGCGGGTCGACCTTGATCAGGGAGAACTGGCTGAGGTCGCGGATGGCCCGGTTCAGTTTGATCGGCTCGCGCAGCATCGGGTCGATCTCGGGCGTGATGTTGACGCCCCGGCTGCTGCGCAGGATCGACCGCGGGATCGGCTCGGGGGCCATGCTGGCGCAGATGTCGAGGAGTTGCCGGGCGCCCGGGTTGTTCTCCCTGATCCGCTCCAGCGAGATGTCCCAGGCGGCGGCGACGGAGACCGGGTAATCCGGGCTCTGCTCGATCTCGAGGATCTCCGGGCTGCGCTGGGCCAGCAGGTCGAGGTACTCGTCGACCTCCATGCCGGTGACGCCGAGCCAGGCGCCCGACTGCTCCACGGCCAGCGGCAGGTCGCCGAGCGCTTCGGCGAGCCGGTGGGCGTCCTCCCGGGGCAGGTCCTTGGCGCGTTTCTGGAGCAGCTCGATGGACTCGTCGCGCTCGAAGACGTTCACCGGCAGCGAGGTGGCCACCCGTTCCCAGCCCCGGTTCCGGGAGGTGACGATGACCTTGCCCGGCCCGTTGTGCGGGAAGTATCCGCGCACCGCCTCGATGTCCTCGGCGTTGTCGAAGACCAGCAGCCAGTTGTCGTACGGCGTCCCGGTGCGCAGCGCCTCCAGTACGGCGGGCACGGCGGTGTTGGCCGCGGCGGCGCCCAAGCTGTCCTGGCCGGCCGGGGCGACGCCCAGCTGCGAGGCGAGGGAGGACAACGCGGCCAGGATGAGGCTCTCGCGCTCGGCCGGGATCCAGCAGATGATCCGGTAGTCACGCTGGTGGGTGTAGATGTACTCCAGCGCCAGCTGCGACTTTCCGACGCCACCGAGGCCGTGCAGGGCGTTGGGCAGCACGGCCGCGGTGTCCTGGGCGGCGAGCTGCTCCTCCACGGCCCTCAGCAGCGCCTGACGGCCGACGAACGAGGTGTTACGCATGGGGACGTTCACCAGTAGGGCCGGCGTTGCGGTCGTGGTGCGCTGCATGGGCGGCTCTGCCTCCGGGGTCTCTTGTCGGTGCGCGCCGGCCGTCGAAGACGGCGCGGATTCTCCAGTCGTCTCGGACATTTCCGACTTCGGGTTAGTGTCCACTGGGCTGGATGGAGTCGTGTCGCCCGGGTTATTCACCTGTGGGGGTGGATGAGCGGGCACGGTGGCGCCCGCCTGTGGCCCTGCGGCCGGCGCGTACCTGGACAGACTGGGTTCGATGCGTTTGGCCCGCTCGGAGTAGGGCCCCGACAGGGCGCGCATCACGGCCAGTTCACTGCGCGCCCAGCCCGGTTCTGCGGTGTCGGGCAGCCTGGTGCGCAGCGGGTCGTGCAGCGCCGCGCGCAGGGCGACGCCCCGCTCCCCCGCGGCGGGCAGCTCGCCCACCACGCTGACGGTGTGTGCGAGTTGGCTGCGGGTGGTGGTCGCCAGCAGCGCCTCGCGGACGCCCTCGGCGAACTCGGGGCGCCCCTGCCCCCCGCCCTCCCAGTCGATCAGGCCGCCCATGAGGATCTCGGCGAGGTGATCGGGACCGGTCTCCGGCATGACCCGCCTGCGGAGCTGCTCGACCAGGTCGAAGTCGAAGGGGATGGCGGCCAGTTGGGTGGCGAGTCGACGGGCGGAAGGGGTGGCGAGGCTGAAGAAGCGCCGTACCGCGGCGGTGGCGGCGCGCGGGAGCCGCGGGGCGCGCAGACCGGGGGCGGGTGCGCCCTTGCTCAGGGCGCCCGCCAGCACCACCGGCAGCGAACGCCGTACGCCGCGCCCGCCCGTGACCAGATCGGACCAGGCGGCGAGGGAGGCGGGTTTCAGGGAAAGCACCGGGACGGCTACGGAGTCGTCGCCCGCCTCGGGCAGCGGCCGCATCGGATCGGGACCACCGGGCGGCGCCCAGTGCCCGAGGCCGTCGTTCGGGGCTCCGAAGCCTCCGGCTTCCAGGACGGCCGGGTACGGGTAGAGCGAGGACCGGTGGCGCAGGTGTGGCGGCAGCAGGTGGACGAGGGCGGTGGGCCCGGCGTGGGCGAGGCGGCCGAGGAGTTCGTCGGCGGCGGTGGCGGCCCAGCCGTGGGCGAGTCCGTCGGTGACGACGAGGAAGATCCGGCTGCCCCGGCCGTCGAGCAGTTCGGCCGGGTCGGCGACGGCCCGGCCCGTGGGCCAGCGCAGTGTGGCGGTACCGGCGCGCGGCACGGTCGCCCGGATGGAGCGCACGCTCCGGAAGGCACCGCTGTGCTCGGCGGCACGGGCGAGGCGTGCGGCGCTCTCCTCCCAGATCCGCATGGTGGGCGCGTCATCGAGCAGCAGCACCAGGTCGAACGCGGAGAGCCGGGCGGGCCGCAGGAACGGCATCCACAGCCCGTCGACGAGGCCCTGTTCGGCGGTGGTCTCCTCGTCCAGTTCCAGGCTGCTGCGCGACGGGATGCGGCGGGCGAGGTGGTGCAGGGCGCGCGCGAGAAGGGCGGTGACGCGGCCGGGACCGGACGGGTCGGGTTCGGCCGGAGGCAGCAGCGGCGGCCCGAGGTGCAGGGCGAAGCGGCCTTCGGGATGGGGTAAGAAGCGCTCGGCAGTCTGAGATGCGGCACGTGAGGCGGCCCGGTCGGCGGCAGGGACCAGCCCCGGGATGCGGCCGGTCGGCGGCGGCTCGGTCTCTGTTGAAAAGTCCTCGGTGCCGGGCACGGGCCGGTCGAGGAGTGCGCCGTCATCCGCGGCGGGTGGGAGTGGCTGTCCGGTCTCGGCGTCCTGCGGGCGTTCGGTTTCCACTTCCGCGGCCGGGGCCGGTCGGTCCTCGTCGCAGGGATGGGCGTACCGGCTCCGGTGCGCGGCGAGCCAGACCGCGTCAGCGAACTCCTGCCAGCGCGGGACGAAGTGATCGGGAGCGGCAGGGACCCGGACTCCGCGCTCGCCCACGGGCGGCTCGGGGTACACCGAAGGAGGCGACGACGATCCCGATGCGGGATCCCCGTCGCCGGATCCGGATGCGCGCTCCCGGGTCATCAGCGGCCCTTCGCGAGGTCGCGGAGCAGCAGTTCGACGAGCTTACGCCCGTCACCGTCAGCCTGAAAACCACCCGCAGTAGTCATCTGGACAGCATTGAGCAACTGGTCGAGGGAGTGGACTCCACCCCCCTGGACCCGCTGAACGAACAGGTCGACGAGGTCTTCAGTGCCCTGCGGCCGGAGCCCGAGATGGCCCTCCACCATGGCCAGTAGTTGCTCCCGGGTGGGGGTGTGCATCTCCATCGGCAGGCAGCGGCGGCGGAAGGCGGCGGGGAATTCCCGCTCCCCGTTGCTGGTGATCACCACGACCGGGAACTCCCGGCACTCGACCCGTCCGCCCCGCACCACGGCCCGGCTCCCCGGGTCGCTGGTGTGCACGCTCGCCGTCTCGGCGGCGTCGCGCACCAGCTCCGGAACCTCATAGCTTCCATTCTCCAGAACGTGCAACAGGTCGTTCGGCAGGTCGATGTCGCTCTTGTCGAGTTCGTCGACGAGAAGCACCCGGGGCCGTTCGTAGGGCAGCAGGGCGGTACCCAGGGGGCCCAGTGTAATGAACTCGCCTATTACCGGCGCAAGTTGGCGATCCTTTGACGTGGTCGGCGAGTTGACGCTCTGTTCGCCCTCTTCGAACACCGGCACCGCCCGTGCCGTGTCCCGCAGTCCCGCCTGCCAGGCGGCGATGGCCTGGGCACGGCCCATGGCGTCGTGCACGTACAAACCGTCCCGCAGGCTGGTCCGGCTCACCACGTTCCACTCGAGCACGCGGCCGAGCCCCAGCTCACGCGAGATCAGATAGGCGAGCGTCGACTTGCCGACGCCCGGCGGGCCCGTGATCAACAGGGGGCGGCGCAGCAGCAGGGCCGCGTTGACCGTCTCTATCTGCTCCTCGTCGAGCTGGGGGGTGAGGCCGCCGGGACCCAGGCGGCGCAGCGCGGCCTCGGCGTCGTCCGGGGGCGTGGCCTCGACCGGACCGCCGCGGAACCTCCGCCAGGGCGGTGGGTCCGGCAGCACGGGCGGGTCGTCCTGCGGGTGTCCGGTGGCGTGGAAGACACGCCAGTCGTCCGCGGCCGTCCGTTCCTGTGCGCTCATGCCGAAGCCTCCTAGCTCAGCTGGCGAGATCGCCGGGGTCGGTGGCCTGGAGGTCGACGACGCGTGTGGGGTCGTCCCACAGGAATCCGACGTTCCGGGCCAGATACTGGACCGCGTCCTCCGCGCCGCTCTCGGCGTTCAGACGCATGCGGTGAATGACGGACGGAAGCTGCACGGGCATCGTGACGGCCGCGAACACCGCGGTCACCACTTCGCGCCTCTCCTCTTTGAACACACCTCTGCGGTCCCAGACGGCCAGCCCGATCCCCTCCGCGATCGCCGCTTTGAGTGCCTCCAAGGCCGGTGCCCCGGTCGGCGCGTCCAACAGCACCGCCGTCCTTCCGGGTTCCCCGGCGAGCGCGATCTGCCACGCGCGCAGCCGCCGGGCATCCGCTTCCCGCCAGGCGTGCACCGTGATCCCGTGCTGCTTCAGCGCAGCCCAACGCCGCTGCCACTGCTGCCGGACCACGGCGTTGTCCGTACGCATCCGTTCCAGGCTGCGTAGGTGCACCCCGTACCGCAGGCTGAGCGGAGTCGGCTCGCCGTCGCCCACGGCGAACGTCAACCCCGCCACATCGTGGTTCATCAGATCGTACGGAAGGAGGAACTCTATGTACGCAGGCGGCTCCTGGAGTCCACCCGCCTCCGGTTCGCGCGGCACCAGCCACAGTTGGGTGCCACGCCGGAGCGCCCGGTCCACAGCTCGGCCGAGGTCGTCCAGGGGGACCGTGTCCGGCTCGCCGGGGCGGGGGTCCCAGCGGCCCGGTGTCGCGTTCGTCCAGGTCCGCACGACCACGTCCGTGCTGCCGTCACGGGCCGGTTCGATCGCGACGACCAGGGTGCGCGGGATGTCGGGCGACCACACCACCGCGGCGCGTCTGTCCCGGCGCCTCGCCAACTCGGTGATCAGGCCCGCGCGTCCGGTCCAGTCGTCGACCCAGCCGGTCAGCGCCAGGCGGTGCTCGACGGTCCTGGCGAGACGGGCCGCGTGTTCGAGGAGCAGGACGACAGGTGGCAGGCCGTCCTCCTGCACGTTCCATTCGAGCAGGTGGGCGAAGAGCTGCTCGGGGGCGAGTCCGTCGGGAAGGCCCAGTCCGGCGAGCTCCTCGGCCAGACCGTCCCGTAAGCGTGCGGCGGGCAGGTCGCCGCGGGAGAGCGCCACGCGGGCGCTCTTCTCGTCCTCTTTGGACAGCGGTCCGGCCAGTAGGGGGGCAGGGGCGATCAGCCGGTCGAGTTCGTCTCCGGCCGGGGCTCCCTCCAGGATGCGGACCACCCCGACCAGTACGTGTTCCCCGCCCGCCACGCTCAGCGCGGCGGTCACCAGACTCACCACGTCCTCACGGAGTCTGACCCCGCGGATGTCCACCGGCCGGCGGAGCTGGCCTCCCAGCAGACTCGCGAACTGCACCCGGCTCGGGGCGTCCTCGACGCAGCCGAGCTCACAGAGGACGTCGGTGAGCTGTAACAGCAGCTCGAAATCCGGCTGATGCCCGGATGCACCACCGAACTCGCCGGGCGCCGTACCTGTCCGCACCGACTTTCCCCCTGAGTCGGTTCACCTGCCTGACCGACCAGCGAAGTTAGCACGGCAACCAGCGGTTAACCAGGGACGAATGGGACCGGAAGGGCGACGCCCGGCCAGGAGCGCCCCAGGCGGGACAAAGCCTGGCCGGAATCGTGTGCCCTCCGGTTCACAGCCTCGGGTCGACCGGCTCCGACTCCAGCGCCAGCACCCCGAACACCGCCTCGTGCACGCGCCACAGCGGCTCGCCCTCGGCCAGCCGGTCGAGGGCCTCCAGGCCCAGCGCGTACTCGCGGATCGCCAGGGACCGCTTGTGGTTGAGGAACCGCGAGCGCAGGCGGGCGAGATTCTCCGGGCGGGTGTACTCCGGGCCGTAGATGATCCGGAGGTACTCGCGGCCGCGGCACTTGATGCCGGGCTGCACCAGGCGGCCCTGGCCGTCGCGGACGACCGCGCCGACCGGCTTGACGACCATGCCCTCGCCGCCGCGGCCGGTCATCTCCAGCCACCAGTCGACGCCGGCCCGCACCGACTCCGGGTCGGCGGTGTCGACGTAGAGGCGGCGGGTGGTCTGGAGCAGGCCGCTGCCGTCGTGCTCGACGAGGCGGTCGAGCAGGGCGAGCTGCTCGTCGTGCGGGAGGCCGGCGAGGCTGCGTCCCTGGACCGCGAGGATCTGGAACGGTGCCAGGCGCACGCCGTCCAGGCCGTCCGTGGTCCAGCAGTAGCGGCGGTACGCCTCGGTGAACGCGGCCGCGTCGGCGGCGCGTTCACCCGTGCGGGAGAGCAGGCCGGCCACGTCCACGCCGCGTTCCGCCGCGCCGCGCAGGGCGCCCAGCGCCTGCGGGAGCACCGCGCCGGACGCGGCGCCGACGGCGGCGTACTGCGACCGCAGGAGCCCGGACGCCTTCAGCGACCAGGGCATCAACTCGGCGTCCAGCAGCAGCCAGTCCGTCTCCAGCTCGTCCCAGAGGCCGGCCTCGCCGATCGACGTGCGCACCCGGTCGAGGATCTCCTCGGTGAGGGCCTCGTCGTCGAGGAAGGGGCGGCCGGTGCGGGTGTAGAGAGACCCGGTGGGTCCGTCCACACCGAAGCGCTTGCGCGCGGCCTCCGCGTCGCGGCACACCAGGGCCACGGCCCGCGAGCCCATGTGCTTCTCCTCGCACACGACCCGCGCGACACCGTCGTCCTTGTACTGGGCGAACGCCTCCGCCGGGTGCTCCAGGTAGCCCTCGGCTGAGCTACAGGAGCCTGTCCGGCCTGATAGCCGGCCCCAACCCCCAGCGGAAGGGGATGTGGGGGTTAGCCGGGTT
>NZ_JBEXSH010000175.1:0-12559 GCF_040613555.1 Streptomyces sp. NPDC006265 | reverse complement strand
CATGAGGGGAGGGGATCCGGCGGCCACCGGCACGCGCCTGCGCCTGAGCCCGGGCAGCTCTCCTTGACCTCCTTGAACCTCCAGAAGGTGTCGAACCATGACAGTCGCCATCGACCGAGCGACCGGCAAGCGGCGCGGTGAGCGGGAACCGCGACCCGGGCCGGCCCAGCGGCTGAAGAACGGCTTCCACAAGCACTGGTACGCCTACGCGATGATCGCCCCGGTGGCCGTCGTGCTCGGCGTCCTCGTGGTGTACCCGCTGGTGTACGGCCTGTACCTCACCCTCACCGACGCCACCAGCCTCAACACCGCCCGCACGATCGGCGTCAACCACATCGACGCCACGTACAAGTTCATCGGCCTGGACAACTACGCCGACATCCTCTGGGGCCCGACGGCCTACGACCGCTTCTGGTCGCACTTCCTGTGGACGGTCTTCTGGACGGCGGCCTGTGTCGCCCTGCACTACGGCATCGGTCTCGGCCTCGCCCTGCTGCTCAACCAGAAGCTGCGCGGCCGCACGCTCTACCGGATGATCCTCGTGCTGCCCTGGGCGGTGCCGACCTTCGTCACCGTCTTCGGCTGGCGCTTCATGCTCGCGGACGGCGGTGTCATCAACACCGCCCTGGAGGGCCTGGGTCTGCCGACACCGCTGTGGCTGGAGGACACCTTCTGGCAGCGGTTCGCCGCGATCATGGTCAACACCTGGTGCGGTGTGCCGTTCATGATGGTCTCGCTCCTCGGCGGCCTGCAGTCGATCGACGCGAGCCTCTACGAGGCCTCCGAAATGGACGGCGCCAACGCCTGGCAGCGATTCCGCTACGTCACCCTGCCCGGTCTGAGGTCCGTCAGCACGACGGTCGTACTCCTCGGTGTCATCTGGACCTTCAACCAGTTCGCCATCATCTTCCTGTTGTTCGGCAACACCGCACCGGACGCCCAGATCCTCGTCACGTGGGCCTACCAACTGGGCTTCGGGCAGCAGCCGCGCGACTACGCCCAGTCCGCCGCCTACGGAATCCTGCTCCTGTCCATCCTGATCGTCTTCACCTCCTTCTACCGCCGCTGGCTGAACCGCAACGAGCAGCAGCTCACGATCTGAGGCAGGAGTTCCCCATGAGTACGACCACCGTCGAGAGCTCCGCACCGGCCGGCGAGCGGCGCCCCGCGACCGCCCCCGGCAAGGTCCGCGGCCGCAGCGAACACAGCCGCCGCGCCTCCCTCGCCTCCCACGCCGTGCTGATCGTCGCCAGCCTGACCGCGCTTTTCCCGGTCGCCTGGCTGGTCTTCCTGTCCCTCGGACCGGACAAGGACGACTACCTCCACCCCGGGCGCATCTGGGGCAAGGTGTCGCTCGACAACTACACCTACGTCCTGCAGGACACCGGCTTCTTCGACTGGCTGAAGAGCACGCTGGTCGTGGTGCTGGGCACGACGCTCATCGGCGTCGTCGTCGCCGCGTCCACCGGCTACGCGGTCTCCCGCATGCGGTTCCCCGGCTACCGGAAGCTGATGTGGGTGCTGCTGGTCACCCAGATGTTCCCGATCGCGGTACTGATCGTGCCGATGTACCAGATCCTCTCGGATCTGCAGCTCATCGACAGCTACCTTGGTCTCATCCTGGTCAACTGCACCACGATCGTGCCGTACTGCGCCTGGCTGATGAAGGGCTATTTCGACACCATCCCGTTCGAGATCGACGAGGCCGGGCGCGTCGACGGGCTGACCCCCTTCGGCACGTTCGCGCGGCTCATCCTGCCGCTCGCCAAGCCGGGCCTCGCGGTCGCGGCGTTCTACAGCTTCCTCACCGCCTTCGGTGAGGTCGCGTTCGCCTCGACGTTCATGCTGAGCGACGACAAGTACACGTTCGCCGTCGGTCTGCAGACGTTCGTCAGCGAACACGACGCGCAGCGCAACCTGATGGCCGCGACGGCGGTACTGATCGCGATACCGGCCGCCCTGTTCTTCTACCTCGTGCAGAAGAACCTGGTGACCGGGCTCACCGCCGGCGGCACGAAGGGGTGACGCACGCGCCCCTCGGGGCGCCGCCGAACCGCACTTCACGAGCCCGAGGCGGCCGCGGCGCCCATCCGACCCCGCTGTGCCGCGGCCGCCTCGTCACCCCACCCACGCCTTCCATGACCGACCTCCTGTTACGCATCAAGGACGACATGAGCCAGCACTCAGCTGCACCGACCCCCACCCCCACGTCTGCTGTGGCCGTCGCAAAGCGCCGCGACTGGTGGCGGGACGCGGTGATCTACCAGGTGTACCCGCGCAGCTTCGCCGACAGCAACGGTGACGGCATGGGCGACCTGGAAGGTGTCCGCACCCGCCTGCCGTACCTGCGCGCCCTCGGCGTGGACGCCGTGTGGCTCAGCCCCTTCTACGCCTCTCCGCAGGCCGACGCCGGCTACGACGTCGCCGACTACCGTGCTGTCGACCCCATGTTCGGCAACCTCCTGGACGCCGACGCACTCATCCGCGACGCCCACCGGCTGAGCCTGCGGATCATCGTCGACCTGGTCCCCAACCACTCCTCCGACCAGCACGAGTGGTTCAAGCGGGCCGTCGCCGAGGGCCCGGGCTCCTCGCTGCGGGAGCGCTACCACTTCCGCCCCGGCAAGGGCGAGAACGGCGAGCTGCCGCCCAACGACTGGGAGTCGATCTTCGGAGGCCCGGCCTGGACCAGGGTCACCGAACCCGACGGCACGCCCGGCGACTGGTACCTGCACCTCTTCGCCCCCGAGCAGCCCGACTTCAACTGGGAGCACCCGGCGGTCGGCGACGAGTTCCGCTCCATCCTGCGCTTCTGGCTGGACATGGGCGTCGACGGCTTCCGCATCGATGTCGCCCACGGTCTGGTGAAGGCGCAGGGGCTGCCCGACCTTGGATCCCACGACCAGGTGAAACTGCTGGGCAACGATGTCATGCCGTTCTTCGACCAGGACGGTGTGCACGAGATCTACCGGCAGTGGCGGCTCATCCTCGACGAGTACTCGGGCGAGCGCATCTTCGTCGCCGAGGCCTGGACCCCGACCATCGAGCGGACCGCGCACTACGTCCGCCCCGACGAGCTGCACCAGGCCTTCAACTTCCAGTACCTCAGCACCCACTGGGACGCCGAGGAGATGCGCGAGGTCATCGACCGCACCCTGGACGCCATGCGCCCGGTCGGCGCCCCCGCCACCTGGGTGCTGTCCAACCACGACGTGACCCGGCACGCCACCCGCTTCGCCAACCCGCCCGGCCTCGGCACCCAGATCCGTCTGGCCGGGGACCGCGAACTGGGCCTGCGCAGGGCCCGGGCCGCGAGCCTGCTGATGCTGGCGCTGCCCGGCTCGGCGTACGTCTACCAGGGCGAGGAGCTCGGCCTGCCCGACGTCGTCGACCTGCCGGACGAGGTGCGCCAGGACCCGGCGTACTTCCGGGGCGCGGGCCAGGACGGCTTCCGTGACGGCTGCCGGGTGCCGATCCCGTGGACCAGGACGGGTTCGTCGTACGGCTTCGGTGACGGAGGCAGCTGGCTGCCCCAGCCCGAGGGCTGGGGCGAGCTGAGCGTCGAGGCGCAGAGCGGAGAGGCCGGCTCGACCCTGGAGCTGTACCGGGCCGCGCTGCGCGTGCGCCGTGAGCAGCCCGACCTCGGCGCCGGCACCTCCGTGGAGTGGCTGCGGGCGCCCGAGGGCGTGCTGGCCTTCCGGCGCGGGGAGTTCGTGTGCGTCGCGAACACCACCGGCGAGTCGGTGGCGATGCCGGCGTACGGCCGGGTGCTGGTGGCGAGCGGGGAGATCGTCGAGGTCGACGACGAGGCGAAGGTGCCGGCCGACACCACGGTGTGGTGGACCACCGCGACCGCGGGGACCCGCGCCTGATTTTCCTTTGAATTTCGTACGGCCCGCTGCCCTTTCGGGTGGCGGGCCCTTACTATCTGCGTCACCGCAAGGTTTCTGAACCTTGCAGCAAGAACCTTCAACGAAGAAGGAAACCCCACATGGCACGCAGATACCTCGCCACCGCCGTCGCGCTCGCCGCGGCTTCGGTTGTCATGAACCCAACTGGTGCGCAGGCCTCCCCACCTGGCACCAAGGACGTCACCGCCGTCCTCTTCGAGTGGAACTTCGCCTCGGTCGCACGCGAGTGCACCACCACCCTCGGGCCGGCCGGATACGGCTACGTCCAGGTCTCGCCGCCCGCCGAGCACATACCGGGCTCGCAGTGGTGGACCTCGTACCAGCCGGTCAGCTACAAGATCGCCGGCCGGCTCGGCGACCGCGCGGCCTTCCAGAACATGGTGAACACCTGCCACGCGGCCGGCGTCAAGGTTGTCGTCGACACCGTCATCAACCACATGTCGGCGGGCAGCGGCACCGGGACCGGCGGCTCGTCGTACACGAAGTACAACTACCCGGGCCTGTACTCGTCGTACGACTTCGACGACTGCACCAGCCAGATCAGCAACTACCAGGACCGCTGGAACGTCCAGCACTGCGAGCTGGTGGGTCTCGCCGATCTGGACACCGGGGAGTCCTACGTCCGCGGCGCCATCGCCGGGTACATGAACGACCTCCTCTCCCTCGGTGTCGACGGCTTCCGCATCGACGCGGCCAAGCACACGGACGCCGCTGATCTCGCCAACATCAAGTCACGGCTCACGAACACCTCCGTGTACTGGAAGCAGGAGGCCATCTACGGGAGCGGCGAGGCCGTCCAGCCCACCGAGTACACGGGCAACGGGGACGTGCAGGAGTTCCGGTACGCCTATGACCTCAAGCGCGTCTTCAACAGCGAGAACCTCGCCTACCTGAAGAACTACGGCGAGGGCTGGGGCTACATGAGCAGCTCCGTTTCCGGTGTCTTCGTCGACAACCATGACACGGAACGCAACGGCAGTACTCTGAACTACAAGGACGGCGCCAATTACACCTTGGCCCACGTCTTCATGCTCGCTTGGCCCTACGGCGCCCCGGACGTCAACTCCGGCTACGAGTTCTCGGACACGGATGCGGGCCCGCCCAACGGCGGCACGGTCAACGCCTGCTGGCAGGACGGATGGAAGTGCCAGCACAACTGGCCGGAGATCAAGTCCATGGTCGCCTTCCGCAACGCAACGCACGGTGGGTCGGTCACCAACTGGTGGGACAACGGCAACGACGCCATCGCGTTCGGGCGGGGCAGCAAGGGCTTCGTCGCTATCAACCACGAGTCGGGCTCGCTGAGCCGGACGTACCAGACGTCGCTGCCTGCCGGGACGTACTGCGATGTGCAGAGCAACACGACCGTGACGGTGAACTCCAGCGGCCAGTTCACGGCCACCCTGGGCTCGAACACTGCCCTGGCGATCTATGCCGGGAAGTCAGGCTGTTGAGTTTCCTGACGGGGTGCCGGGTTCCGTTCAGGAACCAAGTGGCCGGTGAAGATTCGAACCGTCGCGTGATCGCAGCGGACTGGAACACGCTTGCTCATAGAGCGCACGGTTTCGGTTGGATGTGATCTTTGGGGCGGTGGGTCGACCGTGCGCCCGTACGGTGATCGGCATGAAGCTCCGGTACAACGTACGTGTGTACCCGAGCGCTTCTCGGCGAGCCAGTCTGGCGAGGGCGTTCGGGTGCGCCCGCGTCGTCTGGAGCGACGCCCTTCGACTGCGTCGTGACGCCTATGGGCAGGGTCTGCCGCGCCCGACGGCGGCCGAGTTGTCGAAGCGGGTCATCACCGAGGCCAAGAAGACTCCGGAGCTGGGCTTGGCTCGGTGAGGTGTCCGTGGTGGTGCTCCAGCAGTCCCTGCGGGACCTGGAGACCGCGTACAGCAACTTCTTCACATCGAGGAACGGCACCCGCGAGGGGCCGAAGATGGCCCCGCCGAAGTTCAAGAAGAAGACGGCCCGGCAGGCGGTCCGGTTCACGGCGAACGCCTGCTGGTCCATCACGAGGGGCGGCAAGCTGCGGCTGCCGAGGATCGGCGAAGTCGAGGTGCGCTGGTCGCGCCGGCTGCCCTCAAAGCCGTCGTCGGTGACGGTCATCAAGGACCCTCCGGCCGCTACTTCGCCTCGTTCGTCGTCGAGGTGGAGGACAAGCCGCTGCCCGAACTGGATGCGGAGGAGACGGACACGGGGATCGACCTGGGCCTGTCCTGCTATGCCGTGCTGCGTGGCCGGAGGATCGCTTCCCCGAAGTTCTTCCGCCGCCAGGAACGCAAGCTCAGGCGGGCTCAGCGGGCTGTGTCTCGCAAGCAGAAAGGGTCGAACAACCGGCGCAAGGCCAAGCATGCCGTGGCGAAGATCCATGCGCGCATCGCCGACCAGCGACGCGACTTCATGGAGCAGGAGACCACCCGCATCGTCCGCGAGAGCCACGCGGTCTACGCGGAGGACCTGAACGTGAAGGGCATGGCCACCCGTCGCGGCACGCTCGGCAAGAGCGTCCACGACCAGTCCCTCGGCAGGTTCGTCCGCACCCTGGAGGCCACATGCCTACGGTACGGGCGGACCTTCATCAAGATCGACCGGTGGTTCCCGTCCACCCAGCAGTGCTCCGCCCCA
The DNA here is from genome assembly GCF_040613555.1 of Streptomyces sp. NPDC006265. Lineage (NCBI taxonomy): Bacteria > Bacillati > Actinomycetota > Actinomycetes > Kitasatosporales > Streptomycetaceae > Streptomyces > Streptomyces sp. NPDC006265. Next base: position 6,023 of record NZ_JBEXSH010000175.1, on the reverse strand, counting down.
GGGTGCGGGCGCCTGACCGGTCCCAAGGGCCGCCACGGGCTGCACGTTCGCGTGTGGACGTGCACGGAGTGCCGAACCCGGCACGACCGGGACGAGAACGCCGAGGCCAACATACGCGCCGCTGGACGGAAACGTGCCGCTGAAATCCGGCACGAGGCGGAGCGTCAAAACGCCTGTGGAGAGCACGCCAGACCCCGCAAGCCGGGGCAGGGCTCGATGAAGCAGGAACCCACCCGAAGCTCCGCTGCTGCGCGCGGCAGGGCAGGCGGGAATCAACCACGTTCACGTGGTTGAGGACGTCAAATCCTGGCCAACGTCTTCCTGGGGCAGGCGGACACTAAGTCCGACCCGTTCGCGAGGTCGAACGATGTCGCCTTCAGCTGTACAGGCGGCTGGGTCTGCTGAGACAGACCAACTCGCCCTGCTGAAAGCTCTTACCGATCGTTTCAAGACTCTTGCTGAAAAGCTTGCGGCGGCGATACGGTCGCGCGGGGTCGGACCCGAAGAGCCGTACGTCGCAAGGAGTCCACATCTTGAAAGCGAGATGGCCGGTGCCGTCGAGGCGTCGAACCGCGCATGCCGGACGGGTCGCCGCGGTCACCGTGACCGCGCTGGCCGCAGCGCTCGTTCAGCCGCTCGCCGCCGGGGCGGCCACCCCGCCGGCGCCCCCGTCCGACGCCAGGCTGGCCGCCCAGCCCGCCCGGCACGACGCCACCCGTGAGCAGTTCTACTTCGTTCTGCCGGACCGTTTCTCCAACGGCGACCCGCGCAACGACAAAGGCGGCCTGACCGGCTCCCGCCTCGCCACCGGCTACGACCCCACCGACAAGGGCTTCTACCAGGGCGGCGACCTCAAGGGCCTGACCAAGAAGCTCGACTACATCAAGGGCCTGGGCACCACCGCCCTCTGGATGGCTCCGATTTTCAAGAACCAGCCGGTACAGGGCAACGGCTCTAACGCCTCGGCGGGCTATCACGGCTATTGGATCACGGATTTCACCCAGGTCGACCCGCACTTCGGGACGAACCAGGACCTGGAGAACCTCATCTCCAAGGCCCACGCCAAGGGCATGAAGGTCTTCTTCGACGTCATCACCAACCACACGGCGGATGTCGTCGACTACGAGGAGAAGTCCTACGACTACCTCTCCAAGGGCGCCTTCCCGTACCTGACGAAGGACGGGAAGCCGTTCGACGACGCCGACTACGCGGACGGGCGACGGGACTTCCCCGAGGTCGGCACCGGCTCCTTCCCGCGCACCCCGACCGTCCCCGCGGCGAAGAAGAACGTCAAGGTCCCGTCGTGGCTCAACGACCCGACGATGTACCACAACCGCGGCGACTCCACCTTCGCCGGTGAGAGCTCCGCGCACGGCGACTTCTCCGGGCTCGACGACCTGTGGACCGAACGGCCCGAGGTCGTGCGGGGCATGGAGAGGATCTACCAGCGCTGGGTACGGGACTTCGACGTCGACGGCTTCCGGATCGACACCGTGAAGCACGTCAACATGGAGTTCTGGACGCAGTGGGCCACCGCCCTCGACGCGTACGCGGCCAAGCGGGGCCGTGACGACTTCTTCATGTTCGGCGAGGTCTACTCGGCCGACACGGACGTCACCGCCCCCTACGTCACCCAGGGCCGCCTCGACGCCACGCTCGACTTCCCCTTCCAGGAGGCGGCCCGCCAGTACGCCTCGCAGGGCGGCAGTGCCCAGCAGCTCGCGGGAGTCTTCGGCGACGACTACAAGTACACGACCGGCAAGGCCAACGCGTACGAGCAGGTCGCCTTCCTCGGCAACCACGACATGGGCCGCATCGGATCGTTCCTGAAGCAGGACGACCCGAAGGCCACCGACGCCGAACTCCTCGCCAAGGACGAGCTCGCCAACGAGCTGATGTTCCTCAGCCGCGGCAACCCCGTCGTCTACTACGGCGACGAACAGGGCTTCACCGGCCCGGGCGGCGACAAGGACGCCCGGCAGAGCATGTTCGCCTCGCGCACCGCCGACTATCTCGACGACGACCGCATCGGCACCGACCGCACCCACGCCGAGGACGCCTACGACACCAGGGCCCCGCTCTACCGGCAGATCAGCGCCCTCGCCCGGCTCCGCAAGGCCAACCCGGCCCTCACCGACGGCGTCCAGCAGCAGCGGTACGCGGCCGACGGCCCGGGCGTCTACGCCTTCTCCCGCACCGACGCGAAGACCGGCACCGAGTATGTCGTCGCCTTCAACAACGCGGGTGAGGCGAAGACCGCGAGCTTCCCGACCGGCTCGGCCGGCATGACCTTCAAGGGCATCCACGGCACCGACGCCTCCCCGAAGAGCGACGGCGACAAGAAGCTCACCGTCACCGTCCCGGCCGGCGCGGCGGTCGTCCTCAAGGCGTCCGGCAGGCTCGCCGAGCCCGCCACCGCGCCCACGATCACCCTGAAGGCCCCGGCCGCCGGCGCCACCGGCACCGCGGAGATCTCCGCGGACGTGGACGGCGGGCAGCTCAACCGGGTCGTCTTCGCCGCCCAGACCGGCAACGGAAAGTGGCAGACCCTCGGCTCCGCCGACCACGCCCCCTACAAGGTCACCCACACCCTCGGGAAGAACGTGGCCCCCGGCACGGCCCTGCGCTACAAGGCCGTCGTGATCGACTCGGCCGGCCGCACCGCGAGCGCCCTCGCCGCCTCCACCACCGGCACTCCGCCCGCCGAGGAGCCGCCCACCGCCTCCTCCCGCGACTACGCGATCGTCCACTACAAGCGCGCCGACGGGGACTACGCCGACTGGGGCCTGTACGCCTGGGGCGACCTCGCCGAGGGCGAGGCCACCGAGTGGCCGAAGAGCCACCCCTTCACCGGCCGCAACGCCTACGGTGCCTTCGCCTGGGTCAAGCTCAAGCCCGGCGCCTCGAACGTGGGCTTCCTCGTCATCGACAAGGACGGCGACAAGGACGTCTCCACCGACCGCACGATCGACGTCACCAAGACCGGTGAGGTCTGGATCGAGCAGGGCAAGGACACCGTCACCACCGAGCGCCCCGACTCTCCGGCGCCCGACAAGACCAAGGCCGTCCTGCACTACCACCGGGCCGACGGGAACTACGACGGCTGGGGCCTGCACGTCTGGACCGGCGCCGCGAACCCCACCGACTGGTCGAACCCCCTGAAGCCGGTGAAGACTGATTCCTATGGCGCTGTCTACGAGGTGCCGCTCACCGAGGGTGCCACCGGCCTCAGCTACATCATCCACAAGGGCGACGAGAAGGACCTGCCCATCGACCAGTCGCTCGACCTCAAGGCGAACGGCCACGAGGTGTGGCTGGTGAACGGCCAGGAGAAGTACCTGCTCCCGCAGCCCGCGGGCACCGCGGCGGCCCTCGACCCGACCACCTCCAAGGCCGTCTGGATCGACCGGAACACCCTCGCCTGGAACGGCTCCGACGCCGCCGCCTCCACCCAGCTGCTGTACTCCCGCGACGGTTCGATCGCCGCGAAGGACGGCGCCCTGACCGGTGACGCGAAGTGGCTGCGCCTGTCGAGGGGCGAGCTGTCCGAGGCCCAGAAGGCGAAGTTCCCGCATCTGAAGGAGTACGACGCCTGGACCGTCGACCCGCGCGACCGCGACCGGGTCCGCGAGGCCCTGCGCGGCCAGGTCGTCGCCACCCAGCATGCGGCGAACGGGGCGGTGCTCGCCGCGACCGGCGTCCAGATCGCCGGAGTCCTCGACGACCTGTACCCCGGCGCCACCAAGGCCGGCCTGGGGCCGACGTTCTCCAAGGGCCGCCCCACGCTGTCCGTGTGGGCGCCGACCGCACAGTCCGTCGCCCTGGAACTCGGCGGCAAGGCCGTCCCCATGCGCCGCGACAGCGCCACCGGTGTCTGGTCCGTCACCGGCCCGAAGTCCTGGAAGGGCAAGCCCTACCGGTACGTCGTGAAGGTCTGGGCGCCCAGTGTCCGCAAGGTCGTCACCAACAAGGTCACCGACCCCTACTCCCTCGCCCTCACCGCCGACTCGAAGCGCAGCCTCGTCGTCGACCTGGACGACAAGGCGCTGAAGCCGTCGGGCTGGTCGGCGTACACCAAGCCCCGGGCCGTACCGCTGAAGGACGCGCAGATCCAGGAGCTGCACATCCGGGACTTCTCCGTGGAGGACCGGACGGCGAAACACCCCGGCACCTACCTCGCCTTCACCGACAAGGCCGCCGACGGCGGCAAGCACCTGCGCGAGCTGGCGAAGGCGGGCACCTCCTACGTCCACCTGCTGCCCGCCTTCGACATCGCCACCATCCCGGAGAAGAAGGCCGACCAGGCGAAGCCCGACTGCGACCTGGCCTCCTTCCCGGCCGACTCCGACAAGCAGCAGGAATGCGTCGGGAAGACCGCCGCGAGGGACGCCTACAACTGGGGCTACGACCCGTACCACTACACGGTCCCCGAGGGCTCCTACGCCACCGACCCGGACGGCACCGCCCGCACGGTCGAGTTCCGCAGAATGGTGAAGGCCCTCAACGACGACGGGCTGCGAGTCGTCATGGACGTCGTCTACAACCACACCGCCGCGAGCGGCCAGGCCGACACCTCCGTCCTGGACCGGATCGTGCCCGGTTACTACCAGCGGCTCCTCGCCGACGGCTCGGTCGCGAACAGCACCTGCTGCGCCAACACCGCCACCGAGAACGCCATGATGGGCAAGCTCGTCGTCGACTCGATCGTCACCTGGGCGAAGGAGTACAAGGTCGACGGCTTCCGCTTCGACCTCATGGGCCACCACCCGAAGGCCAACATCCTCGCGGTCCGGGGGGCCCTCGACGCGCTGACCCTCAAGAAGGACGGCGTCGACGGCAAGAAGATCATCCTCTACGGCGAGGGCTGGAACTTCGGCGAGATCGCCGACGACGCCCGGTTCGTCCAGGCCACCCAGAAGAACATGGCCGGCACCGGCATCGCCACCTTCTCCGACCGTGCCCGTGACGCGGTCCGCGGCGGCGGCCCCTTCGACGAGGACCCCGGAGTCCAGGGCTTCGCCTCCGGCCTGTACACCGACCCCAACTCCTCGAAGAACAACGGGACTCCCGCCGAGCAGAAGGCCCGCCTGCTGCACTACCAGGACCTCATCAAGGTCGGCCTCTCCGGCAACCTCGCCGGCTACCGGTTCACCGACACCGCGGGCAAGGAGGTCAAGGGCTCCGAGGTCGACTACAACGGCGCCCCCGCCGGCTACGCCGACGCCCCCGGTGACGCCCTCGCCTACGCCGACGCCCACGACAACGAGTCCCTGTTCGACGCGCTCGCCTTCAAGCTGCCCGCTTCGACGAGCGCCGCCGACCGGGCCCGGATGCAGGTCCTGGCCATGGCGACGGCCACCCTCTCGCAGGGCCCGGCCCTCTCCCAGGCGGGCACCGACCTGCTGCGCTCCAAGTCCCTGGACCGCAACTCCTACGACAGCGGCGACTGGTTCAACGCCGTCCACTGGAGGTGCGAGGACGGCAACGGCTTCGGCCGCGGACTGCCCATGGCGGCCGACAACACCGACAAGTGGCCGTACGCCAAGCCCCTGCTGAGCACGGTCAAGGTGGGCTGCGAGCAGATCGAGGGCACCTCGGCCGCCTACCGCGACCTGCTGCGGATCCGCGGCACCGAGAAGGACTTCTCCCTCGGCACGACCGAGCGGGTGCAGTCCCGGCTGTCCTTCCCGCTGTCCGGCGAGGACGAGACACCCGGCGTGATCACCATGCGTCTCGGTGATCTCGTCGTCGTCTTCAACGCCACGCCGGAGAAGCAGGAACAGCGCGTCCCGGCACTCGCCGGGGCCGGTTACCGGCTGCACCCGGTGCAGGCGGCGGGGGCGGACTCTACCGTCAAGTCCTCCTCCTACGCGGTCGAATCGGGCACGTTCGCCGTTCCGGGGCGTACGGTCGCCGTCTTCACCCGGTCCGCCGGATAGCGCACTACGTTGGGTGGGACGGGCCGTGACCCACCGCCCCTCCCACCCCCCCCCCCACCCCCTGGGACGGGGGTGTTGCAGTAC
>NZ_JBEXSH010000174.1:0-12575 GCF_040613555.1 Streptomyces sp. NPDC006265 | reverse complement strand
TGATCGGCGGCGTGCAGGACTCGCCTCAGCCACTTCAACTCCTCGGTCGCGTCGGGCGACGCATGCTGTCCACGCACGCGGGCGACGAGCCCGCGGTAGCGCTCCGCTCCGGCTCGATCCCGGCCTCAGGCTGCGCAGTACGGCAACCCGGTCTGCGTCGCCGAACAGCTCGGACAGCGTGTCGGCCGTCTCCGGTCCCTCGGGGGCGGCCCCGCGCCTTCTGACGTCCGCGACGGTCTGCACGACCTGCCTGCCCACCAGATGGACGCCCCGGCAGAGGGACCCTGCCCTGGTACGGGCGTGTTGGGTTCCATCCAGGTGCGCAGCCGCGCCCGGAAGCCGGGGTCCCCCACCAGCGCGGCCAGTTCGATCCAGGCGTCGACCTGATCAGGTGTGGGATCGTCGGGCAGTTCGATGCCGTAGGCGCGTACGCGGTCGCGCAGGCGTGGCTCGACGCCGAGACCGCCGAACACCTCCTCCTTGAACTCATTGATGACCTGGGTGCGTTCGGCGGAGGAAAGCCGCGCCAACCGGTTCATCAGTGCCGTCTCCTCGGGCCACGGGCGGCACCGCTCCCTCGTCCGACCAGAGGCGCGGGGTACGCACCATGAGGCCGGTGCGGTGCGCGAGCCGGCCGAAGGTGAGCACCTCGGGGCGTTCGTCGTCCATGGCAGAGATCCTGGACCCTCCAGCCGCTGGAAACTCAAGTGCCCCTCGGGCGAGAAGGCGACGATCTCACGGCACGGACCGATAAACCGCATTCAACAAATTGTCACTGCTTCGAGGTAAGCATCTCGTCTCCCCGATGGATACGGCCCGTCCGGTGGATAGCTTCTGCAGGTGGGCGGATCCGTGTGGTTCTTCCCGTTCGTTGTCCAGTCCTCCCTGTCTCCCGTTCGGCGCACCCGTGTGCGTCGCTCGCCCCGTTGTGCAAGGAGAACCACCTCCGATGACCGTCGAGAGCATCCCGGAAGCCCAGACCACCAGCGAAGCGCCGCAGCAGTCCCTGAGCACTGCCGCCGCCCGCAACCTCGCCACCACCACCAAGTCCGTCCCGCAGATGCAGGAGATCACCTCCCGCTGGCTTCTGCGGATGCTGCCCTGGGCCGAGGCCGAAGGCGGCGCCTACCGGGTCAACCGGCGGTTGCGACATACCGTCGGCGACGGGCGCATCGAGTTCGTCCAGGAGGGCGCCACGGTCCGCGTGATCCCCCGGGAACTCGGTGAACTGGCCCTGCTGCGCGGGTTCGAGGACACGGACGTCCTCACCGCCCTCGCCGACCGCTGCATTCAGCGCGACGTCGCGGCCGGCGACGTCCTCGCCGAGCGCGGCAGCCCCGCGGACCGCATCCACCTGGTCGCCCACGGTCGGCTCAGCCGGACCTCGGAGGGCAAGTACGGCGGAGAGATCGCCCTCGAGGTGCTCGCGGACGGTGACCACTTCGGTGAGAACGCCCTGCTGGACCCCGACGCCCGCCACGACTGCACGGTCACGGCCGAGACCGCCGGCACCCTCCTCACTCTCACCCGCGCCGACTTCGCCGCCGTACAGGCCTCCGCGCCCGCCCTCCAGGTCCATGTCGACGAGTTCACCTCCCGCGCCCGGCACCGTCAGAACAAGCACGGCGAGGCCGAGATCGCCATGTCGGCAGGCCACGTCGGCGAAGCGGAACTGCCGGGCACCTTCGTCGACTACGAACTGGAGCCGCGCGAGTACGAACTCTCCGTGGCGCAGACCGTTCTGAGGATCCACTCCCGGGTCGCCGACCTCTACAACGGTCCGATGAGCCAGACGGAGGAACAACTCAGGCTCACCATCGAGGCCTTGCGGGAGCGCCAGGAACACGAGCTGATCAACAACCGTGAGTTCGGGCTGCTGCACAACGCCGACTTCACGCAGCGCATCCAGCCCCACTCCGGTCCGCCCACCCCGGACGACATGGACAATCTGCTCTGCCGCCGCCGCGGCACCAAGATGTTCCTCGCCCACCCCAGGACCATCGCCGCCATCGGACGTGGCTTCAACGCGTGCGGTCTCTACCCCGACCATGTCGACCTCGGCGGACAATCGGTACCCGCCTGGCGTGGGGTCCCCATCCTCCCCTGCAACAAGATCCCTATCAGCAAGGAGCAGACCAGCTCCGTCATCGCGATGCGCACCGGCGAGAAGAACCAGGGCGTCATCGGCCTGCGCAAGACCGGACTGCAGGACGAGTACGAACCGGGGCTCTCCGTGCGGTACATGGGCATCAACGAACAGGCGATCATCTCCTACCTCGTCAGCACCTACTACTCCGCCGCGGTGCTCCTGCCCGACGCCCTCGGTGTGCTGGAGAACGTCCAGATCGCCCCCAGGCCCCACTGAATCCCTCATTCGCGCGGCAGGTCCACCTCCGGTCACCTCCACGCGCAACGGAGTGCCCACCCCACCGCAGCAAGGAGCCGCCGATGCCCGTTTCCGGGCCCCTCGGATCATCACCCCCTGAGCAACCGACGCCGCCCACAGCCGTGCAGGACGCGGCCTCGCCACTGGTGCATCACGTTCCGGTCCCGCCGACGGCCCTGCAATTTCTCGCCGCACTGCATCCGCCGGTCCCGATCCCCGGCCCACCACCGTCCCCGACGGCGCCCCCCGCAGTACGGGACACGCCTGCCGCGACCGCGGCCGACTCGGCCCTCCAGCGGATCCTGCGCGGACCGACCGGACTGGGCACCACGTCACTCTCCTTGACCCGCAGGCAGGACCATCTGCTCCCGGACCAGGTGCCCCCGGCCCCCGTCGCGCCCGCCGAGGGGCGAGCCGTCCCCGGCCTCTACCACCACCCGGTCCCGGAGCCCGACCCCGTCCGCGTCGAAGAGGTGAGCAGCCGGATCAAGCGGTGGGCGGAGGACGAGGTCCAGCTCTACCCCGAAGAGTGGGAAGGGCAGTTCGACGGCTTCTCCGTCGGCCGCTACATGGTCGGTTGCCATCCCGACGCCCCGACGGTCGACCATCTGATGCTCGCCACACGTCTGATGGTCGCGGAGAACGCACTGGACGACTGCTACTGCGAGGACCACGGCGGGTCACCCGTCGGTCTCGGCGGGCGCATCCTCCTCGCACACACCGCGCTCGACCACCTCCACACCACTGCGGAGTACGCGCCGGCCTGGCAGGAGTCGCTCACGTCGGACGCTCCGCGCCGGGCCTACCACAGCGCCATGGACTACTTCGTCCGCGCGTCCACGCCCTCCCAGGCCGACCGCTACCGGCACGACATGGCCCGGCTGCACATGGGCTACCTCGCCGAGGCCGCCTGGGCAGAGACCGATCACGTCCCGGAGGTGTGGGAGTACCTGGCGATGCGCCAGTTCAACAACTTCCGCCCCTGCCCCACGATCACCGACACCGTCGGCGGCTACGAACTTCCCGCGGACCTGCACGCCCAGCCGGACACGCAGCGGGTCATCGCCCTCGCCGGCAACGCCACCACCATCGTCAACGACCTCTACTCGTACACCAAGGAACTCAACAGCCCGGGCCGCCACCTGAACCTGCCGGTGGTGATCGCGGAACGCGAGCAGCTTTCCGAGCGCGACGCCTACCTGAAGGCCGTCCAGGTCCACAACGACCTCATGCACGCCTTCGAGGCCGCCGCCGCCGATCTCGCCGCGGCATGCCCCCTGCCCGCCGTGCTGCGCTTCCTCAAGGGCGTGGCCGCCTGGGTCGACGGCAACCACGACTGGCATCGCACCAACACCTACCGCTACAGCCTGCCCGACTTCTGGTAGAACGGATATTTCTGTGACCACTGAAACGACCTCCCCCGTCACCGCGAAGATCCCGGCCCCGGCGACGCCGTACCAGGGGGACATCGCCCGCTACTGGAACAACGAGGCGCGGCCGGTCAACCTGCGCCTCGGTGACGTGGACGGGCTCTACCACCACCACTACGGCGTCGGTGAGGTGGACCACGCCGCGCTCGGCGACCCGGCACACAGCGAGTACGAGAAGAAGCTCATCGCAGAGCTGCACCGGCTGGAGTCGGCACAGGCAGAGGTCCTCATGGACCACCTTGGCGCCATCGGGCCCGACGACACCCTCGTCGACGCCGGCTGCGGCCGCGGCGGATCCATGGTCATGGCCCACCGCCGCTTCGGCTGCAAGGTCGAGGGCGTCACCTTGTCCGCCACCCAGGCCGACTTCGCCAACCGGCGCGCTCGAGAGCTGCGGATCGAGGACCACGTCCGCTCCCGCGTGTGCAACATGCTCGACACGCCCTTCGAGAAGGGCAGCATCGCCGCTTCGTGGAACAACGAGTCGACCATGTACGTCGACCTCCACGACCTCTTCGCCGAGCACTCCCGCTTCCTGAAGGTGGGCGGCCGGTACGTGACGATCACCGGCTGCTGGAACCCCCGTTACGGCCAGCCGTCGAAGTGGGTCTCCCAGATCAACGCCCACTTCGAGTGCAACATCCACTCCCGCCGTGAGTATCTGCGCGCCATGGCCGACAACCGGCTCGTGCCGCAGACCATCGTCGACCTCACCCCGGACACCTTGCCCTACTGGGAGCTTCGAGCCACGTCCTCGCTGGTCACCGGGATCGAGAAGGCGTTCATCGAGTCCTACCGGGACGGCTCCTTCCAGTACGTCCTGATCGCCGCCGACCGCGTGTAAGCCCGGCCTCGCGGGGCCGGGGCCCTCACCGACGGCCAGGCCCCGCGACCCCGGCATGCCGAGCGCCCCCTGCGGAAAAGACTTTGAGCGAGGCGGCGACCCACTGCTACTTTCACTGCGGACCGTGAAATCGTCGTATGGAGGTGAGCCCCGTGAACACAGTTACCCGTGGGTGCTCCCTCAATCCGTCACGGTCCGGCGGCTGACGTTCGGTGTCGCCAGGAGCGCCTGAGATCGAGGCACTCCTGGAAGGAGACTCCGATGAACACAAAGCCCTTCACATCCGGCCTGGGCGAGAACGCGGTGATGATCACGCGCGTCGCGGACAGGCTATGGCACGCACTGGATGACGACCTGGTGGTCGGCCGCGGGCATGCGCAACACCGGCCCGACGGACGCTTGTTCGTCAGCATCGACGCCTGGCACGACACCGCCTTCGACCTGCTCGCCGAGGCGATGCTGGCGGAATTGCCCGCACCGCTGTACACGGTGGTCGACGAAGCCGACGTCGAGCTGACGGCCGGCTGGAGGCGGGCCGGTTTCACGATCCGGCGCCGCGAGTGGGAGTACGTCGTACCGACCGATCCGAGGGTCACAGGTCTCGACGAAGTCCTGCCACCTCCGGGCGTGACGATCGTGCCCGCCGGTCAGGCGGACGAGAGTCTGCTGCGGGCGGTGGACCGCGCGATCCGTGACGAAGTCGAGGCGACCGTCGGATGGCAGTCGATGCCCGCGGAGGTGGTTCCCCGCCCTGAAGGCGACACCATCGTCGACCCGCCGAAGTACGCGGTGGCCGCGGTACCCGGCCGCTACCTGGGTTTGATCCGGGTGGTGAGGGTGAAGCGCCCGCGCATTGGGCTGATCGCGGTCCGGGCCGGCGAGCAGCGCCGCGGCATCGCGCGGGCGCTGCTGGCCCACGCGCTGGGGACGCTGCACCGCAGTGGCGCCACCGCGGCCTGGGCCGAGGTCCACGAGTCCAACCAAGCGGCCTCGGCGCTGTTCGAGGGCATCGGCGGCGCCCGGCCGATGAGCAGCAACCTGGAGCTGGTGCGATGACGAGGAACAAGAACGTCATCGAAGTCGAGGGCAAGGTCGTCGAGTGCCTGCGCAGCGCCATGTTCACCGTGGAGCTCGAGAACGGCCACCAGGTGCTCGCGCACATCAGCGGGAAGATCCGCAAGAACTACATCAAGATCATGCCGGAGGACCGGGTGCTGGTGGAACTCCCGCCGTACGACCTGACGCGCGGCCGGATCGTGTTCCGGTACCGGAACTAGCGGCGGGCGGCATCCTTCTGACGTAGCTGATCCAGGGGCCCCGGTCACGGCGATTCCGTGAGCGGGGCCCCGATGACGGCTCACACGGCCGTGTGCCACGGGGGATGGTCGGTTGCTGTAGCGGCGTTCAGGCTGTGCGGCACAGCGAAGACAACCGCGCAGGACCGCGAATCGTGCGGCACCGGCGAGTGCGGACGCGGACAGGTGGACGACCTGCACGACCGCTGCGCCGGGTGTCACCACGAGTTGATGCAGGACGCAGATCGCCCCGCAGGTCACCGCGCTTGCGGCCGTCGCCGATCCGCCGACTGCGCATGCTGACGCAAGGTCGCGTGCCGGCCCGCGCCGAAGGTGAGCCGGGCGTGCAACTCGGTGGCGAGCGAACTGCGCGGCGAGAAGGTGCCGGTGAAGCTGGACCGGCCCCTCGGCAAGCGCATCGTCCTGGGCGCGTTCACGGGCCGCCCGGTGCCCTGCGGCGAGTGTCCCAGGACGTCGCAGAGCTGGAGCTGAGCCACGTGGAAACTCCGACGAGGGAGCAGGTCGGTCCGCGCTGATCCCCGGCGGGCTGACCCCGCGGTTCCACGCCGGACTACAGCATCTGGCGGCCGGCCAGAGCGCCGCCGGGGTCGTCGGCGAGCATGACGTCCGCGGTGATGCGTTTGCCGACCGGCTCACGGTGGATGGCGAAGCTGACGCAGATGGCGGCGACGATCTCCAAGCCGTGCTGGCCGATCCGGCTGGGGTCGGGAGCAAGGATCGCCGGCAGGGTGGTGCTGCTGTCCCAGACACTGATGCGCGCGGCCCCGTCGGCGATCTCGAGTGTGAGCAGGCAGGGGCCGGGGGCGTACTTGCGGGCGTTGGTGACCAGCTCGCTGACCACGAGCTGCACCATACCCATGGCCCGGCCGGAGACCGGGAGTCCGTGTAGGGCCTGCACACGGGTCAGGAAGGTGCGGGCCATGTCCCGGGCTTCAGCGATCCCCGTGTCGTCCTCGAAGGCCGCGGACACGGATATGGCATTGGTGGCCAGCGGATGCCGGCCGTCACCTGCCTCTTCATGGTCCATGTAGTTCGCCGTGTCCTTCGATCCTTTGTCCAACACGCGCAGCGCATACCCACAAAGTCACGCCCAATGCCGGTGACCGCCCGTGTGCCGCATCACTGATGGCGCGTCCGTCATGGTTGGCGGGCGGCGAGCCGAGTGCTCGATCACGCCGCGCGAGCCCCACGTCAGCCCCATCCGACTGCCCGCCGCCGACTGGGCACTGATCCGGGCCGGCAGCAGCTCTATTGCGTCCTCGGGCAGACAGAAGAGCAGGCCGCCGGCGGCGGCGAAGGCCTGTGCCAGCGGGGCACGACGGAACAGCGCATCCTCCTGCTCGGTCTCCAGCGCCCGAACTCTGGCCACCCCCACCACCGTTGCCCACACCCCGACGGCTGCACCCGCTCCTGCCTCATCAGTCACCGCGCCGGCCAAAAGGAGCGATTCCAGGGGCCCTGATGAGTGGAGCCGGCTCTCAGCGACAGTGTCAGGCGGATCAGCGGTCGGGCCGGAGCGCCTGTTCGGTGGTGGGGTGGCAGGTGATGACCGTGTCGATGCCGACCAGTTGCAGGACGCGCAGCACGGATGGTTGGGCGCCGGCGATCCGTACCCATCCCTCTGCGCCGCTGACCTGTCGGTGGGTGGCGACGAAGACGTTGATGCCGCTGGAGTCCATGAAGGTGACATCGGTGAGGTCGGCGACTATCCGCTGCGGCAGAGCCCCGTCCTCTGTGAGCAGGGCCTCGCTGAGCACGTCCTGGACGTCGTGGTCGATCTCGCCCCGTAGCGTCACGACACGGACGCCCTCGACATCGCGATGCTCGGCATGGAGGCGCTCGTGCCGGTCCGTTCTTTCGCTGTGGGCCACTGTCTCCTCGACTGCGATCTAGGTGCCCCCCCAGGACGGGACGCGTCCGGGTGACCCTTCCCCGTGCCCCCGGGCGCATGCACGCACGTGTCGGTCCTGGGCCCGACGGGCGGGCATGTTCGGCGGGACTCGGGGTATCGGCTGGCGAACGGGGAAGGCGGGGCCAGTGGAATCTGAGACCGACGGTGGCGGGAGTAGGGCGCTGGAGGAGCATCTGATACGTGTCGGTTTCGCCCTGGGCGGTGACGACGGTTGCATCGCGGACGCCCGCCAACGCGCCATCGCCTTCCTGAAACAGGCCGTCGAAGACTATGGCCTGACGGTGCCTGCCCGCGCGGAGCACCTCACCCAGCTGGTGGTCAGCGAACTGGTCACCAACGCCTACAAGTACGCTCCCGGGCCCGTACTGGTGGAACTGGGCCTGACCGCGCGGGCAGTGGAAGTCGTCGTGTGGGACAGCGATCCCACGGTCCCCGCGGCCCGGACGGCTGACCCCGGCCGGATCGGTGGCCACGGCCTGGAGATCGTCGAAGCGGTGACCGATGCCCTCTCCGTCCATCGGGAGACGGTCGGCAAGCGCATCGCAGCCCGCATCGCCCTGCCTGGCGCGTCCAAGGCGCCATCAGGGTGACTGCGAGGGCGGAGGCGGGGCATACGGGCTTCACCCCCTATGAGAGGAGCTCGTTTCATGCTCGGCATAGTCGCGGCGGTGTTGTTCTTCTTCGCGTTCCTGATCAACGCGGCAGAGATCAGCACCAACGATGTGTTCTCTTCGACGAACGTCATGCTGCTGGGACTGTTGTGCCTCGCTCTCCAGGTGGCCGGAGTCGGCGGCGGCTGGGCCCGCAGACGATGACCTCACGCTCTGCAGATCCGGTGGCATCCCTTCCACGGATCTGCAGAGCACACGGGGTACGACTGCCGCCACGCCGTTACGCGGCTGTACCTACGCACGGCATAGTGATCAACATGATCGGGCGCCTGTTCTCTCTCGTCATCGACTGTCCCGACCCAGCCGAGCTCGCCGGTTTCTACGAGACCCTGCTGTCGCTTACGCGAGTCGTGGACACATCCGGCTATGTAGTCCTCCAGAGCCCGACAGGCACCCAGACCGTCACCTTCCAGCGCGTCGACGATTTCCGGGCGCCACGGTGGCGTGACCCCGATCGTCCGGCCCAGATGCATGTCGATGTGATGGTCGACGACTTGGACTTGGCCGAACCGAAAGTACTCGCCCTGGGTGCCACGTTGCTCGAAGGGTCGGACAAGCCGATCGGCTATCGCGTGTACGCGGACCCGGTCGGGCACCCCTTCTGCCTCCTCACGCGTGAAAGCGTGATGCTCAGCGAATAGCAAGTACCTTTCGGCGACGGCGACGGCGACGGCGACGGCGACGGCGATGGTCCCGTGCCGGCTGGACCCGAGTGGGGAGAATCGTTCGCGTGGAAGCACGCCGATCACCGGAGACGACTGCCGACGGGCATTTCGTCGTCATCGGCGGAAGGAAATGGCGGGCAACCGATCCCTCCCTCCCCGTGGAGATCGCCGCACGTCTTCGACGTCAGCTCAAGTCGGCTCGTCGGGCGGTGCGCTCAGCGACGGCAGCGGGCGACGCGGAGGCCGAGAAGGCCGAGAAGGCAGCACGTGCACGCGTGAACCGGGCAAAGGTCGCGCTGGGCGAGCGGGGCACCCCCCCTGGTGGGACCAGCCTGACGACGAGCGCCGACGACGCTGGGAACAGGGGCTTGCGCGCCTTGATGCCGAGACGCAGAGCTGAGGTCGTAGGAGGAGGAGCGGCAGCGGGCCGCCTGCCTGGACGAGTTGACCACGGAGGGCACGGTCGCGTCGGGCCACACCGACCCGGCCGACTGGGCGGCCCTGACGCCCAAGGACCTGGCCGTTCCCAGTGGGGTCCCCGGCCTTCAGATCGACGGCTACTTCCCGGACACGTCCACCACCAACACCAACACCAACAACGGATGGAACCACGACGCCCAGTTCGGCATCCGTCTGCCCGACCGGTGGAAGGGCGGTCTGGTGGTCGCCGGCACCCCCGGCAACCGGGAGCAGTACGCCAACGACCGTGCCATCGCCGACCCGGTGCTCTCCTGCGGCCACGCCTACGCCGCCACCGACAAGGGCAACACCGGCCCGGCCTTCTACCGGGACGGCAAGGAGCCGGGCGACGTCATCGCCGAATGGAACGACCGGCTCACCCAGCTGACCCGAGCGGCCCGCGCCACGGTCGCCCGGCACTACCGCCGCCCGCCGTCGCGCACACTGGTGACCGGCATGTCCAACGGCGGCTACCTCGTGCGCTGGCAGTTGGAGAACCAACCCGGCCTCTACGACGGGGGAGTCGACTGGGAGGGCACCCTGTGGCGCTCGGACGGCCCGACTTTGCTGAACTTCCTGCCCCAGGCGCTGCGCAACCACCCCGTGTTCGCCACCGGTGGCGAGGAAGCCGACGCGACACGCAGAGGTTTGCACACCGTCGGCTTCCCGGCCGCTTCCGAGTTCCTCTGGCCGTACCACCACAAGGTGTACTGGGACTTGACCCAGCGCATCTACCGCGAGGAACTGGACCCCGGTTTCGACGGCCGGACCGAGGCGGGCACGCCGTTCTGCGCGCCGGGCACGCCGGCCTGTGACGCCGACTACGACTATGCCGCCCGGCCCCGCGAGTCCACAAGGCCATGGAGAAGATCGCTCTGACCGGCCGGATCGGCAAACCGCTGATCACCCTGCACGGCACCCTGGACGTCCTGCTGCCGATCACCCAGGACTCCGACGCCTACGCCCGCATGGTGCGCCAGGCCGGCCGCTGCCGACTGCACCGCTACTACCGCATCGAGGGCGGCACCCACACGGACGCCCCCGTCGACACCCACCCGGAGCGCCTGCGCACGCTCACGCCATGCCACCGCACGGCCTTCACCACCCTGGAGAGCTGGCTCACGCCCGGACACCGGGCGCCGGCCTCGCGCACCGTCCCCAAGCCCGAACAAGCGGACGCCGCGACACTCCTGAACGCCTGTCCCCTCAAGGCCCGCGGCGACGCCGCTCCTCCGTCCACGTCCTGAACGGCCCTTCACGACCCGGGCGGCGGCGAGTGTCAGGCCGGGGTAACGAATCGGTCTGGTTCTCGCCGGGGGCGCGGTCTGCCGCAAATTTCGGGTTGAACAAGATGCTCGACCGCAATCGCTTGCTGCGGAACTGGCGCTGTCTACCCAGATTGTTCGGAACCACCGCCGCCCCGGGTGCATGGTCACACATCCTCGACACGACGTCCGTATGAGCGTCAGGCGTGTGATGAAGGAACGCGCTGGGAGTGTGGCTGATTCGTGCGCGGCTGACCTGCTGATAGGGCTCGGGTTGGCGTGAAGCTCTTGATCTGAGCACATCAATAGGTCAGGTTCGAGGCGGACCGGACGCAGTTCCGGTCCGAACCCCCACACCCCCCACGAAAAGTGACGAGGAGAACCCTCACATGTCAGCTCGCGCATTCACACGCAGAATGCAGGTCCTCACCGCCACGGCCGTCGTCGCAACCCTGACGACCTTCGGGACGGCACACGCACAGATCGCTCCCGAAACCGCTCCCGCCGAGGGCACCGTGTACGGCCTCGGCGCGAAGGGAGCCGTACCCGGCAGCTTCATCGTCACGCTGGACGACAAGGCGAACAAGCCCGCGCTCGCCAAGGAGTACGGCGGCAAGCTCCAGCGCACGTACACCGCCGCCCTCGACGGCTTCTCCGTCAGCGGCCTCTCGTCGGCCGAGGCCAGGCGTCTCGCCGCCGACCCGTCGGTCGCCAAGGTGGTGCAGGTCAAGAAGTTCAGCATCAACGCCACCCAGGACAACCCGCCCTCATGGGGCCTCGACCGCCTGGACCAGGCGGACACCGCCGGCGACAGCAAGTACACCTACCCCGACAGCGCGGGTGAGGGCGTGACCGCGTACGTCATCGACACCGGCGTGCGGATTTCACACAAGGACTTCGGGGGACGAGCCGCCTCCGGCTTCGACGCCGTGGACAACGACAACGACGCCAATGACGGCAACGGGCACGGCACCCATGTCGCCGGCACGATCGCGGGCACATCCCACGGTGTCGCCAAGAAGGCGAAGATCGTCGCCGTGCGAGTGCTCGACGACAACGGCTCCGGAACCACCGAGCAGGTCGTCGCCGGCATCGACTGGGTCACCAAGAACCATCAGGGCCCGTCCGTCGCGAACATGAGCCTGGGGGGCGGCGCCGACGAAGCCCTCGACGAAGCCGTGCGCAAGGCCATCGCGGCCGGCGTCACCTTCGCCGTCGCCGCGGGCAATGAATCCTCGGACGCCGGGCAGGGCTCCCCGGCCCGCGTGAAGGAAGCCGTCACCGTCGCGTCCTCGACCAAGGACGACAAGCAGTCGGACTTCTCCAACTACGGCTCGGTCGTGGACGTGTACGCGCCCGGCTCCGACATCACCTCCGCGTGGAACGACAGCGATGAGGGCACCAGGACCATATCGGGCACGTCCATGGCAACGCCGCACGTCGTCGGCGCCGCGGCCGTCTACCTGGCGGGCCACAAGGACGCCACGCCGGAACAGGTCGCCAAGGCCCTCACCGACGGCGCCACACCCGACAAGATCTCCAACCCCGCGCAGGGAACCGCGAACAAACTGCTGAAGATCGTCGAGTAGTCCTCCTCGGTCGGCGCTCGCTGTGCTGTCCTGACGAG
>NZ_JBEXSH010000173.1:0-12641 GCF_040613555.1 Streptomyces sp. NPDC006265 | reverse complement strand
GTGCCGCGTCCGGCACATGGCGCCGTGTCCGGCTCAGGCACTGCGTCCGGTGCCCGGTGCCCTGCGCCGCGTCTGGCCTCCTTCGCCGCGTCCGGCCTTCGGCAGCGCGTCCGGCCTTCGGCGCGTCCGAACCTTCGGCAGCGCGTCCGGCCTTCGGCGCGTCCGGCCTCTGGTGCCGCGTCCGGCACATGGCGCCGCGTCTGGCGTCAGGCACTGCGTCCGGCGCCCGGTGCCCTGCACCGCGCCCGGCCTTCGGTATCGCGCCCGGCCTTCGGTATCGCGCCCGGCCTTCGGCAGCGCGTCCGACCTCCGGTGCTCTGCGCCGCGTCCGGCCTCCGGCAGCGCGCCCGGCCCTCGTCGGGTGACCTGTATCTGTCATGTGCTGTTTTCTTGACCACGGCCCCCGGACGCCCGTGGTGCGGTGGCGGGCCTCTGGCGAGTTCCGCTCTCAGTTGGCAGCTACGGGTGGTGCGTGGGTGGGTGGACGTCGTAGCGTCTTGGCTAGCGGTGCTAGTTAAAGAGTTTCGGAGGGTGTCGATCATGTCCGGTTCGTCCAAGCTGCCTCCCTTCGATCCCGTCGATCCCCTCGGCCTGGACGACCTGCTGGAGCCGGAGGATCTCGGGATCAGGGACACCGTGCGGGCCTGGGCCGCGGACCGGGTGTTGCCGTACGTCGCCGAGTGGTACGAGAAGGGAGAGCTGCCGGAGATCCGGGAGCTGGCCAAGGAGCTCGGCGGTATCGGTGCCCTCGGCATGTCCCTGGACGGGTACGGCTGTGCCGGCGCGTCCGCCGTGCAGTACGGGCTCGCCTGCCTGGAGCTGGAGGCCGCCGACTCCGGCATCCGTTCCCTCGTCTCCGTGCAGGGCTCCCTCGCCATGTACGCGATCCACCGCTTCGGCGGCGAAGAGCAGAAGCAGATGTGGCTGCCCCGCATGGCCGCCGGCGAAGTCATCGGCTGCTTCGGACTCACCGAGCCCGACCACGGCTCCGACCCCGCCGCCATGCGGACCCACGCCAAGCGCGACGGCTCCGACTGGATCCTCAACGGCCGCAAGATGTGGATCACCAACGGGTCGGTCGCCGGCGTCGCCGTCGTGTGGGCGCAGACCGAGGACGGGATCCGCGGGTTCGCGGTCCCCACCGAGAGCCGCGGATTCTCCGCTCCCGAGATCAAGCACAAGTGGTCCCTCAGGGCCTCCGTCACCAGCGAGCTCGTGCTCGACGACGTGAGGCTGCCCGCCGACGCCGTCCTCCCGGAGGTCAACGGCCTGCGCGGACCCCTCAGCTGTCTGTCCCACGCCCGGTACGGAATCGTCTGGGGCGCCATGGGGGCGGCCCGCAGCAGTTTCGAGGCCGCGGTCGACTACGCGAAGTCGCGGGAGCAGTTCGGGCGGCCCATCGGCGGTTTCCAGCTCACCCAGGCCAAACTCGCCGACATGGCGGTCGAACTGCACAAGGGGATTCTGCTCGCCCATCATCTGGGGCGGCGTATGGACGCCGGCCGCCTGCGTCCCGAACAGGTCAGCTTCGGCAAGCTCAACAACGTCCGGGAAGCGATCGAGATCTGCCGCACCGCCCGGACCATTCTCGGCGCCAACGGGATCTCGCTCGAATACCCCGTGATGCGGCACGCGACCAACCTCGAGTCGGTGCTCACCTATGAGGGCACCGTCGAGATGCACCAGCTCGTGCTGGGCAAGGCGCTCACCGGACTCGATGCCTTCCGGTAGGCCGGTCCGGTTAACCCTGCGCGGAGGCAGGGCCGGTGAGCGGCCCTGCCTCAGCTCTGGTTGAAGAAGCCGTCCGTGCGGTGCCCGGCCGGGTCGCCGTTGACGATCTCCGTGTTGGCCGGGGTCAGCAGGAATACGCGTGTCGACACTCTCTCGATCGAACCGCGCAGGCCGAAGATCAGCCCGGCCGCGAAGTCGACCACGCGCTTGGCGTCGGAGGCCTCCATGGTCGTGAGGTTCATGATGACCGGCACGCCCTCGCGGAACAGTTCGCCGATGGCGCGCGCGTCCCGGAAGCTGTCCGGGGTCACCGTGCCGATGCGGCGGCCCTTCTCCTCGGCGACGTCCGAGGCCACCTTGACGCGCGGATCGGTGACCCAGGCCTCCCCGGGCTCGTTTCCGTCGGAGTAGTCGTCGTCGTCGTAGTAACGCTCGTCTTCGTTGTCGTCGACGAGGCCAAGCCAGGCACTTGCCTTGCGTACCGATCCCATGGACGCCTCCTCTCACAGCGGTCTTTCTGCTTTCCGCATCCCTATGGTCGTCCATGATGCGGATGGCGCGCCAAGTGGATAGACGCCGCACGGGGGGTTTGTGACGGTACTGGTGCACAGCGAATCCGTCGAGAGTCCGTGTGTCCCAAGGGCCGTTTCCCAAACGGCTGCTGACTGTGAGTGAAATATGATTCTTCTCGGCGTACGGGTGACGGCCGGGGCGTATGGGTGAATGGGCGGGCCGATACGATGCCGCAGCTCAGCGTCGTCACGAAGTCCGGGGGAGCGTTGTGTTCGGAATCGTCAGGCCCTGTAGGCACCGGCTCGGAGAGAAGCTCACAAGCCAGTGGCTGGCGCATTTGTGCGGGCTTTGCCTCGCACTGCGTGGCGATCACGGGCAGTTCGCCCGGATTGTCACGAACTATGACGGGCTGCTCATCTCCGTTTTGACGGAGGCTCAGGCGGCGAGTGACGGAAGCGGCCGGCGTACGGCCGGTCCGTGCCCGCTGCGCGGCATGCGCACCGCCTCCGTCGCGCACGGCGAGGGAGCCCGGCTCGCGGCGGCCGTGTCCCTGGTACTTGCCTCGGCGAAGGTGCGCGACCACGTCACTGACGGTGACGGACTGCTGGCCCGCAAACCGGTGGCGCGTGCCGCGCGCCGAGTCGCCATGAGCTGGGACACGGCCGGTGCGCGGACCGGCTCCGCTGTGGGATTCGACACCGCGCTCCTGGTCGACGCCGTGGACCGGCAGGCCGGCATCGAGGCGCTGGCCGGGCCCGGGACGCCGCTCCTGACCATCACCGAACCGACCGAGACCGCGACCGCCGCGGCCTTCGCGCACACCGCGGTCCTCGCCGGGCGGCCGGACAACACCGGGCCGCTCGCCGAGGCCGGGCGGCTCTTCGGGCGGCTCGCGCACCTGCTGGACGCCGTGGAGGACCTGCATGCTGATGCCGCGTCAGGCGCCTGGAACCCGATCGCCGCGACCGGCACCTCCCTGAGGGAGGTCCGGCGGCTCGCCGACGACGCGGTGCACGGCGTGCGGCTCGCACTGCGCGATGCCGAGTTCACCGACGCGCAGCTCGTGCATCTGCTGCTCGTGCACGAACTGCGGCGCTCGGTCGACCGGGCGTTCGGCACGGTGCCGGCGTGCGCCTCCCGCCAGGGCGGCGGGCCCCACGGACACCAGGGACCGCACGGACAGCAGCCGCAGGGGCCCTACGGTTCCCCGCAGCACCCGTACGCGGGCGGTGGCGGGAATCCGTACGCCGGTGGGGGAGGGGTGTACGGCGGCGACGGATTCGGCGGCGGTTTCGGTGGGGGCGCTCCGGCGCCTCAGCCGCCCGGCCGGCGTGGGTTCTGGGCCGGCTGCGGGATGTTCTGGCTGCTGTGCTGCACCTGCAAGCTGTGCTGCGCCAAGGAGTACGAGGGGCCGTGGTCCCGCAAGAAGCGTGAGGGTGTCTGCCGGGACTGTGACTGCGACGGGTGCGACTGCTGCTGCCCCTGCGACGGCTGACCCGCCTGCCACTGCCGGCCCTGCGACTGCCGGCCCGCCCCATGTGGCAGGGACCCGTATGACGACGGACGCTTCCGAGGACTGCAGCGATGGCGCGAGCGGCGCGTCGCGGCGGTGTCGGCGCCGTACGGACCGCTCGCGCTCGTCGGCACCCACTGGCTCGAGGACTATCCGGACGGTCGACTTCCGGACATCCCCGGGTCCTGGCGGACCGACGGCGACCCGGTCGTGCTGACCGCCGCCGAGGCGGACGCTCTCACCGTGGACGGACAGTCCTTCGGCGGCGAGGTGCGGCCCGCCGCCGACCCCGGGACCGCCAGCGCGGCCCGGGTGGCGTACGGGGAGCGGCGGCTGGTCGTGCTGGTGCGTGAAGGGGCGTGGGGCGTGCGGGACTTCGACCCGGAATCCTCCGCACGCCGGGCGTTCGGGGGTCTGCGTGTCACGCCCTACGACCCGGGCTGGGCGGTGCCGGGACGCTTCACGCCGTACGACACCGGGCGCACGGTCCGGGTGCCGAACGCCGACGGGCGGGAGCGCGGGCTCGGGCTCGGCGGGGAACCGGCCTTCGCACTGGAAGGGCGGGAGCTGAGCCTTGTAGGTGTCGCTCCAGGACGACGGCTCGCTGTGGGCCGTGTTCGCCGACGCCTCCTGTGGGACGGGCAGTTACCGCTTCCGGTTCCTGCGCCCCGCCGCGCCGGACGCCGAGGGACGTACGACGGTCGACTTCAACCGCGCGCTGCTGCCGCCGTACGCCTTCGCCGACCACTTCGTCTGCCCCTTCCCGCCGCCGGGGCACACGCTGGACGTCGAGGTCGCGGCGGGGGAGCGCACGACGGCGTGACGTGGGGGTGGGGTGCGGGCGCCGGCAGCGGGGCGGCTCCGTAAAGAACCCTCAAAAGGTTGAAGTCCGAAAGGCACTCTTGCGCCGACCGGCCGTTCGGCCGAATACTCCCCCTCAGCGCTTGTCAGGGGCACGGCGTGTTCGGAATCCGGACAGCCGGTCCCAGGCTGCGCCTCACGGGCCCGAAACCCCACGAGGGCCCCCGACTTCCTTTGTGGAGGAACGAAAAGTGAGGATCAAGCGCACCACCCCTCGCAGTGGCATTTCGAGACGGACCCGGCTGATCGCCGTTTCCACCGGCCTCGTTGCCGCCGCAGCGATCGCGATCCCCAGCGCGAACGCCTCCGACACCCCCACCACCTTCAGCGCCGCTGAGCTCAAGAGCGCCAGCGGTTCCTTGATGAAGGCCGACATCCCGGGCACCGCCTGGGCCGTCGACAGCAAGACCAACCGGGTGCTCCTGACCGTGGACAGCACGGTCACGCAGGCCGAGATAGCGAAGATCAAGCAGCAGGCCGGCGGTAACGCCGACGCGCTCACGATCAAGCGCACCCCCGGCAAGTTCAACAAGCTCATCCAGGGCGGCGACGCCATCTATGCGAGTAGCTGGCGCTGCTCCCTCGGCTTCAATGTCCGTGCCAGCAACGGCACCGAGTACTTCCTGACTGCCGGTCACTGCACCGACGGCGCGGGCACCTGGTACTCCAACTCCGGCCGTACCACGGTCATCGGCTCGACCGCCGGCTCCAGCTTCCCGGGCAACGACTACGGCCTCGTGCGCTACAGCGGGTCCGTCAGCCGTCCCGGTACCGCGAACGGCGTGGACATCACGCGCGCGGCCACCCCGAGCGTGGGCACCACCGTCATCCGCGACGGCTCCACGACCGGTACGCACAGCGGCCGTGTCACGGCCCTCAACGCCACCGTCAACTATGGCGGCGGAGACATCGTCTCCGGCCTGATCCAGACCACCGTCTGCGCCGAGCCCGGTGACTCCGGCGGCTCGCTCTACGGCAGCAACGGTACGGCGTACGGCCTGACCTCCGGTGGCAGCGGCAACTGCTCCTCCGGTGGCACGACGTTCTTCCAGCCCGTCACGGAGGCCCTGAGCGCCTACGGCGTCAGCGTCTACTAGGTCCCCGGCGGCAGTTCGCAGCACTTCACGGCTCATCGCCCCCGCACGCGACGCGTGCGGGGGCTTCGTGTTGTTTATGGAGGTTTGGGGTGTGCACGGATCGCCCTTCGAACCGGCCGTCAGAGGGGTGAAATTCAGCCACGGGTAGACCTCGCAGAGTGGGCACACATTACTCACGCGTAGTGTTTGCAGTGGGAACGCGCGGGAGTTGGGTCCGATTTGATCGCGGACGGTCAATATGAGGGGGCGCGCGAAGCGTTGTCTACGCGCGTCTCGAACTCACCCTTGTGTGCTCCCCGTTGGCTCGGAATAGTGGGCGCTCGTCAACGAAGCCTTCCGGCTCGTGAGGTCCCCACAACCTCTCGTGTCGACCCCCCACAGGAGGACAGAAGTTGAAGCACCGACGCATACCCAAGCGGCGTGCAGTCGTGGCAGGTGCGGGCATAGCCGCGCTGGTTGCCGCGGGAGTGACGTTCCAGACCGCGAACGCCAGTGAAACCCCTGAGGCGTCCGCACCCCGGACCCTGTCGGTCACGGCGGCCGGAAAGCTCGCCTCGACGCTGGCCGAGGACCTGGGCGGCGACGCGGCCGGGACGTACTACGACACCAAGAGCAAGAGCCTCGTGGTGAACGTGCTCGACGAGGCCGCCGCGCAGGCCGTCGAGAAGGCCGGCGCCAAGGCGAGAGTCGTGGCGAACTCCCTCGCCGAACTCAAGAGCGCCCGCAGCACGCTGAAGCAGGACGCGACCATCCCGGGCACCGCCTGGGTGACCGACCCGACGACGAACAAGATCGTCGTGACCGCCGACCGCACGGTCTCCAAGGCCGAGTGGACGACGCTGACGAAGGTCGTGGACGGGCTCGGGGCGAAGGCCGAACTCAAGCGGTCGAAGGGGGAGTACAAGCCCTTCATCGCCGGTGGCGACGCGATCACCGGTGGCAGCGGGCGCTGCTCGCTGGGCTTCAACGTGGTCAAGGGCGGCGAGCCGTTCTTCCTGACCGCCGGGCACTGCACCGAGGGTATCTCCACGTGGTCGGACTCCAGTGGCAAGGGGATCGGCACCAACGCGGACTCCCAGTTCCCGGACAACGACTACGGGCTGGTCAAGTACACCGCGGAGGTTGCTCACCCGAGTGAGGTGAACCTGTACAACGGGTCCACCCAGAAGATCTCGGGTGCGGCGGACGCGACCGTCGGCATGGCGGTCACCCGGAGCGGGTCGACCACGCAGGTGCACGAGGGCAAGGTCACCGGCCTGGACGCCACCGTGAACTACGGCAACGGCGACATCGTGAACGGGCTGATCCAGACCGACGTGTGCGCGGAGCCGGGTGACAGTGGCGGGTCGCTGTTCTCGGGCGACAAGGCGGTCGGGCTCACGTCCGGTGGTAGCGGTGACTGCACCTCGGGCGGGGAGACGTTCTTCCAGCCGGTGACCGAGGCGCTGTCGGCGACCGGGACCGAGATCGGCTGACGCGCGGAGTCTGCGAAGCCCCGCCCCTTGTGAGGGGCGGGGCTTTTCGTCTGTGTGCGGCGGGCTGTGGGGTGCGCGTTCGCTTCGCATGGCGGTTGGGTGTGGGGCGGGGCCGCGTCGCGGGGTGTCCGTCCTCCGAACGGCGCGATGGGGTCCCACGCCGACTGACTGTTCGTTGACGCGCCAACCGCTGCGGGCGGACACCCCCCGGCACGGCCCCTTCTCGCCGTATGCGAGTGCGGGCGCGGGGCGGCGGGGTTACGTCGTGTTTGCGCGTCTTCGTACCGCGGCCGCCGCCAGGGTGATCGCCGTTCCTGCCACCGCCCACGCCGCCAGGACCAGGAGTGACGTCGTCATGGCGTTGTTGTCGAAGTAGGCGATGGAGCGCGCCGACCAGGTGCCGGCGCCGGGGGGCAGGGCCGGGCCGATCGCTTTCCAGAAGGGTGGGAGGAGGGGCGGGGGGAGCGCGCCGCCCGCGCTGGGGTTGCCGAGGATGACCACCAGCAGGATGACCAGGCCGATGCCGATCGTGCCGAAGACGCCCTGGAGGGCGAGGGTGGCCGCACCCACGGCGAAGATGATCAGGGTGCCCAGGCCCCAGAGGGCGGCGGTGCTGCCCGGCAGGGCGTCCAGGATCGGGCCGGTGATGAGGGCTCCGCCGAGACCGCCGATGATCGCGACCAGGGCCATGACCGCCAGGCGGATCGCGGCGCGGGTGGGGTTGGAGGGTTTCGCCCCGGCGCTGATGGCCAGAGCCGCGGCGCCCAGGTAGCCGCCCACGCACCAGCCGATCACCAGGTAGAAGGACGAGAGCCCGTTGGGGTCGTGGGGTGCGGACGGGATCACGTCGATGGTCCGGATCGTGCGCCGCTCGGACTTCTCCAGGGTGGTGACGAGGGCCGTCAGTGTGGTGGAGAGGACCCTGCCGCCGCCGGAGGCGACCAGGAGGGTGTCGGTGCTGCCCCGGGGGTCGATGATCAGGGCCGCGTCGATGTCGCGCTGGGTGAGCTGGGTCCGGGCCGTTGCCTCGTCGGGCAGGGCGCGGGGGTCCAGGGGGGAGCCGGGGAGGCGTTCGAGTCGGGTGACCGCCTGTGCGGCCGCGGCCTGGGGGGCGACGAGACCGAAGGGTACGTCCTTGGGCTTCGGGTCGTGCAGCGCTCCCACGTACGAGGCGATGAACAGCAGCTGGAGCGCGATCACGCCGACGACGAGCAGGGTGGCCCGTGGGGTGACGGCGTCTCTCACCTCGGCGAGGAACGAGCTGTGCGGCATGCCTCCACGGTCGGGGGGTGTGGGGTGTTTCCGCAGGTGGGGCGGGGCCGAACGGACGTCGCACATACATTCGAGGATGGGGGTATGGTGGGGGTGAGGTAGCTGGGAACAGATGTTCGAGAGCTGGTGTGGCTCACGAGTGCGGGAGGTGTGTGTGCCGGGGTTCACGCATCTGCACACCGCCTCCGGATTCTCGTTGCGCTATGGAGCCTCGCACCCGGAGCGGCTGGCTGAACGTGCCTCCGAACGGGGCATGGACGCCCTGGCGCTGACCGATCGCGACACGCTCGCCGGTGCGGTCCGGTTCTCGAAGGCCTGCGGCAATGCGGGGGTGCGGCCGCTGTTCGGGGCTGATCTGGCGGTGGCTGGTGTGGAGTCCTCGGCCGAGCGGCGGCGGCGGACCCCGGTGCGGGGCGGTGTCTTTGTCGATGAGTCGGCCCCTCGTGCGACCTTTCTCGCCCGGGACGGTGCCCGGGGGTGGGGGGAGCTGTGCCGGCTCGTCTCGGCTGCCCATGAGGGAGAGGGGACGCCCCTGTTGCCCTGGGGGCGCAATCACGCCGAGGGGCTGACCGTGTTGCTCGGGCCCGCGTCGGATGTCGGGCGCGCCCTGGCCGCGGGGCGGCCCGACCGCGCGGCGCGGCTGCTCGTGCCCTGGCGGGACGTCTACGGCGACGACCTGCGACTGGAGGCCGTCTGGCACGGCCGGGAGGGTACGGGGCCGGGGTCGCTGCGGCTGGCCGCCCGTACCGTCGGGTTCGCCGCCGAGCAGCGCATCCGGCCCGTGCTCACCAATGCGGTGCGGTACGCCGACCCGGGTCTCGGCCCGGTCGCCGACGTGCTGGACGCCGCCCGGCGGCTGGTGCCCATCGACCCGGCCAAGGGGCTGGACTCGGGTGCGGCCTGGCTCAAGGGCGCCGGGGACATGGTCGGGGTGGCGGAGCGGATCGTGGAGGCCGCGGGGTTCCGGCGGGAGACCGCTCACCGGCTGGTGGAGCAGACGCAGGCCACGGCCGCCGAGTGCCTGGTCGACCCCGAGGACGATCTCGGGATCGGCACCGTCCGCTTTCCCGAGCCGCATCTGGTCGGAGCGGGTCGCCGCACCGCCCAGCGGACGCTGGCCTCGCGGGCGGCGGCCGGGATGGTGCTGCGCGGGTACGACCGGCGGCGGGAGTACTGGGAGCGGATGCACCACGAGCTGGACATCATCGCCCACCACGGATTCGCCTCCTACTTCCTGACCGTCTCCCAGGTGGTGGAGGACGTACGGAAGATGGGCGTCCGGGTCGCCGCCCGGGGGTCCGGGGCCGGGTCGCTCGTCAACCATCTGCTCGGTATCGCGCATGCCGATCCGATCGAGCACGGGCTGCTGATGGAACGCTTCCTGTCGAAGGAGCGGGTCGTGCTGCCCGACATCGACATCGACGTGGAGTCCGCGCGCCGGCTGGAGGTCTACCGCGCGATCATCGACCGGTTCGGCACCGAGCGGGTCGCGACGGTCGCGATGCCGGAGACGTATCGCGTGCGGCATGCGATCCGGGATGTGGGGGCCGCCCTGTCCATGGACCCGGCCGAGATCGACCGGGTGGCCAAGTCCTTTCCCCATATCCGGGCGCGGGACGCCCGTGCGGCACTGGAGGAGCTGCCCGAGCTGCGGGCGCTGGCCGGGGAGAAGGAGAAGTACGGGAGGCTGTGGGAGCTGGTCGAGGCGCTGGACGCCCTGCCGCGCGGGGTGGCCATGCATCCGTGCGGGGTGCTGCTGTCGGATGCCTCGCTGCTCGCGCGTACGCCGGTCATGCCGACCAGTGGCGAGGGCTTTCCGATGTCGCAGTTCGACAAGGACGATGTCGAGGACCTCGGGCTGCTGAAGCTCGATGTGCTGGGCGTGCGGATGCAGTCGGCCATGGCGCACGCGGTGGGGGAAGTGGAGCGGGTGTCGGGGGTGAGGGTCGATCTGGATGCCCTGCCGCCGGGGGATCCGGAGACGTACCGGTTGGTCCGGTCCACCGAGACACTCGGGTGCTTCCAGATCGAGTCGCCCGGTCAGCGGGATCTGGTCGGGCGGCTCCAGCCGGCCACGTTCCACGACCTCGTCGTCGACATCTCGCTGTTCCGGCCCGGGCCGGTCGCCGCCGACATGGTGCGGCCGTTCATCGAGGCGCGGCACGGGCGGGCGCCGATCCGGTATCCGCACCCTGATCTGGAGGGGCCGCTGCGGGACACGTACGGGGTCGTCGTCTTCCACGAGCAGATCATCGACATCGTCGCCATCATGACCGGCTGTGGGCGTGGTGAGGCGGACCGGGTGCGGCGCGGGCTGTCGGATGCGGAGTCGCAGGCGCGGATCAAGGTGTGGTTCACGCAGTATGCGGCGGCGAACGGCTATGACGCGGAAACGATTCAGCGGACCTGGGAGATCGTCGAGGCCTTCGGCAGCTACGGCTTCTGCAAGGCGCACGCGGTCGCCTTCGCCGTGCCGACGTACCAGTCGGCGTGGCTGAAAACGCATCACCCTGCCGCTTTCTACGCCGGGCTGCTGACGCATGATCCCGGGATGTACCCGAAGCGGCTGCTGCTGGCGGACGCGCGGCGGCGGGGGGTGCCGGTGCTGCCGTTGGATGTGAACGCGTCGGGAGTCGCCCACCGTATCGAACTGGTGTCCGGTGAATGGGGGCTGCGGCTGGCCCTCTCCGATGTGCACGGCATCAGTGAGGCCGAGGCGGCGCGGATCGCCGAGGGGCAGCCGTACGACTCGCTGGTCGACTTCTGGGAGCGGGGTCGGCCCAGTCGTCCGCTGGCTCAGCGGCTCGCGCAGGTGGGAGCGCTGGACGCGTTCGGCGCCAACCGCCGTGATCTGCAACTGCATCTGACCGAGCTGCACCGGGGTGCCCGGGGCGGGGGCGGGGGCGGTGGCCAGTTGCCGTTGGCCGGGGGGCGGAAGACCGCGCCGGCCGGGCTGCCCGACCTCACCTCCTCGGAGCGGCTCAGCGCCGAGCTGGGCGTGCTGTCCATGGACGCCTCGCGCAATCTGATGGACGACCACCGTGTCTTCCTCGACGAGTTGGGCGTCGTCTCGGCGCGGCGGCTGCGCGAGGCCCGGCACGGGGAGACCGTGCTGGTCGCGGGTGCCAAGGCGGCCACTCAGACGCCGCCGATCCGGTCCGGCAAGCGCGTCATCTTCTCCACCCTGGACGACGGCACGGGCCTGGTCGATCTCGCCTTCTTCGACGACTCCCACGACACCTGCGCCCACACCGTCTTCCACTCCTGGCTGCTGCTGGTGCGCGGGGTGGTGCAGCGTCGCGGGCCGCGCAGCCTCAGCGTGGTGGGCGCCGCCGCCTGGAACCTCGCGGACCTGCTGGAAGTGCGCCGGGAGGAGGGGCTGGAGGGGGTCGCGGCCCGGCTGGCCGGTTCCGGCCCCGGTGATTCCGGCGACGGCGGTTCCGGCGAGGAGGGTTCCGGTGGTGACGGTTCCGGTGGCGACGGCGAGGAAGCCGCGCGGCGGCGGCTCGCCGGGTCGGACGGGGCGCCCGCGCCGACGGGCTCCGCGGCCGAGGATCCGATGGAGCGGCGGAAGATCCGCATGTCCACGGGGTACGAGATGCACCCCTGGGCCGATCTGCGTCCGGCGGGCGAAGGGCCCGCGAACACAAGGAAGTTGTGGCACCAGAGTCCGGGAAGTGCGGGATGACCATCCTCTGCGTACGTTTCCAGCTGCCTCCGACGAGCGAGGCGGACCTGCCCCCTCTGCTCGGGATGCTCGAGGAGTTCACCCCCGTCGTCCAGGCCCTGCCACCGGACGGGGCGCTGGCCGACCTGCGCGGCGCCGAGCGGTACTTCCGGCGGGACGCCGTCGAACTGGCCTCGGTGATCCGGGTACGGTCGCTCGCGCTGCACGGTGTCGACTGCGTGATCGGGGCCGGGCCCGGGCCGATGCTGGCCCGGATGGCGCTGGACGACGCGGCCCCCGGGGTGACGCGCACGGTGCCCGGTGAGCCGGACGCCATCGCGGAGTTCCTCGCGGACAAACCCGTCGCCGCGCTGCCCGGCGTGGGCGCCGCGACCGCCCGCACGCTGGGCGACTACGGCCTCGACACCCTCGGCCGGGTCGCCACCGCACCGCTGTCCACACTGCAACGGCTGATCGGCGCGAAAGCCGGCCGTGAACTGCGCGAGAAGGCG